>NZ_LXYF01000002.1:0-225665 GCF_002894065.1 Sphingobium sp. SA916 | reverse complement strand
GCTCAAGATCGCCCTGCCAATCCCCTTCCATCACCAGCCTCCATCAAAGCTGGCTCCCTATGAATCACGCATCCTGCGCCGGGGGAATCCCAAAAATTACACTTCTGCCAAAGTAGTGCTAGTCTGGCACGGCAAGGAGGACATCCGATATGATACCGTATCCGATCCTTCGATCGAAAACCCCCGCGACGCCATAATCAAGGTTACAAGCTGCGCGATTTGCGGTTCCGACCTTCACCTTTTCCACAATCTGATCCCTGCCATGCTGCCCGGCGACATCATGGGCCATGAGACGATGGGCGAAGTCGTCGAAGTGGGCAGCGCGGCCAAGGATTCGCTCAAGAAAGGCGACCGCGTCGTCATACCCTTCACGATCCAGTGCGGGGAATGCGACCAGTGCCGGCGCGGCAACTTCTCGGTCTGTCAGCGGACGAACCGGAAGGGCGGACTGGGCGACAAGGCCTTCGGCCACAGGACGGCGGGGCTGTTCGGATACACCCACCTGACCGGGGGCTATCCGGGCGGTCAGGCCGAATATCTGCGCGTGCCGTTCGCGGACACCACGCACATCAAGGTGCCCGACGGGATCGAGGACGAGAAGCTCCTCTTCCTCTCCGACATCCTGCCGACGGGATGGCAGGCCGCCGTTCAGGCCGACATCCAGCCGGGCGATACGGTGGCGGTCTGGGGCTGCGGCCCGGTCGGCCAGATGACGATCCGGTCGGCCATCCTGCTGGGCGCCGAGCAGGTGATCGGCATCGACCACCTTCCCGAACGCCTGTCCATGGCCGCGGCGGCGGGCGCCATCACCATCAACTTCGAGGAGGAAAGCGTCGTCGAGCGGCTGAACGAGCTTACCGGCGGAGAGGGGCCACACAAGTGCATCGACGCCGTCGGCACCGAGAGCCATGTCAATCTGGGCCAGCCGGACACGCTGATCGACCGCGCCAAGCAGATGCTGATGGTGGAGAACGACCGGCCGCATGTGCTGCGCGAGATGATCTATGTCTGCCGGCCTGCCGGCGTCATCTCGATCATCGGCGTCTACCTTGGCCTGGTCGACAAGATTCCGATGGGGCAAGCCATGAACAAGGGCCTGACCTTCCGCATGGCGCAGGCGCACGTCCCGCGCTGGACGGGCGATCTCCTCCGCAGGATCGAGGACGGCCAGATCGACCCCTCGTTCGTCATCACCCACAAGGTCGACCTGTCCCAAGGTCCCGAGATGTACGCCACGTTCCGCGACAAGGCGGATGGCTGCATCAAGGTCATGCTCCAACCCTGAAGGAAGCACCCATGCCTCTCACCAATCTCACCGGTATCGCGCGGTCCGACGGGGACCCCCGCGTCAAGCAGAAGGGTCCAAGTTCGATGAGCAGTGCCGACCGGCTGGCGCGCGCGCTCGGCTGGTTCTCCATCGGCCTGGGCATCACCGAACTGGTGGCGCCCGGGCGCATCGCCCGCGCGCTGGGCCTTGACGACAAGGAAGGCCTGATCCGCGCCTATGGCGTGCGCGAACTGGCCAGCGCGATCCCGACCCTGTCGGTGGACAAGCCGCTGGGGCTTGCAGCCCGGATCGGCGGCGACGCGCTCGACCTGGCCACCCTGGCAACCGGCTTGCACCGCGACAATCCCAAGCGCGGCAATGCCGCGATCGCCATCGCCCTGGTGGCGGGAATCACCCTGCTCGACATCATCGCCTATACGGGCGTCAAGGCTGTGCACCGCCGCGACCCACATTCCGGGGAGCGGGACTATTCCGATCGGTCGGGCCTTCCGCGGGGACCGCAGGCCTCACGCGGGCTTGCCCGCGAGGACTTCGACATTCCGCCGGATTATCGGGCGGAGGGCCAGACGGCGGACGCTGTTCCTCACCTGGTCGCCTAGCGTCGCCAATCCCTGACCCGGCGAAGGCGTTCGCCGGCGACAGCGGAGCCCGGCCGCAATTTGAATGAATGAGGGATGATCATGGATCGAACCGGCAAAATCCTTATCGTCGTGACCAATGTCGACCAATATGATCGAGTGGGGTTCAGGACCGGCCTCTGGCTTGGGGAGCTTACCCATTTCTGGGATGCGGTCGAGGAGCATGGCTTCCAAAGCGAGATTGCGAGCCCGTCGGGCGGCTGGGTCCCGCTCGATCCCCAGGGGCTGATGATGCCCGAAATGGGGCACAACAGCCGCCTTGGCGGCGACGTCACCCGCCATTATCGTGACAGGCAGTTCATGGACCGCCTCAACCACAGCCTGCCGCTTGGCGAGGTCAGCGTCGCGGACTATGACGCCATCTATCTGGCGGGCGGCCATGGCACGATGTGGGACTTCCGCTCGCCCGAGCTTGGCCGCCTCCTTGCCGAATTCCACGACAGCGGGAAGATCGTATCCGCCGTCTGCCATGGCCCGGTGGGGTTCATGGAGGCAAGGCTGGGCGACGGCCGTTGGCTTGTGCAGGACAGGGACCTGACCGCCTTCTCCTGGGCCGAGGAACAGGCCGACAATCGCGAAGACATCGTGCCGTTCAACCTGGAGGAAGAATTGAAGGCGCGCGGCGCGCGCTACACCAAGGCTGTCTTGCCGTTCGGCAAGCATGTCGTGGAGGACGGGCGGCTGATCACCGGCCAGAACCCGGCAAGCGCGCGCGGCGTAGGCGAAGCGGTCGCCCAGGCCCTGCGGAAGTCCGCGCCACCGGTCCACGGGGATGCCGCCGCCATATAAGGGTCGAGGAGCCGAAAGAGCGCGCCGGTGGGAACCGGACTGCCGACCGGGCGCAGATCCCCGGCCGCCCGATTGCCTGTTGAGGGTAGGACATGATCATCGAACAGATATTCGGCGCGGCGTTGATCCTGCTGTTCCTCGCCGACATCTTCCTGACCGTGCTCTATGCGCGGGCGGGCACCGGGCTGCTCGCGCCCCACTGGAACCGTGGGATGTGGGCGCTGCTCCACGGCATCGCCGGGCTGTCGGGCAGGCGTCGCGGCACGATGCTCTCATTCGCCGGCCCGCTCATCGTCGTTTCGCTGATAGGCTTTTGGGCGATCGGCCTTTCGCTGGGCGCTGCGCTCGTGATCCGGCCGGAACTCGGCACCGCGATCCGGCCGTCCAGCGGCGAGTCCCCGGCCGACTTCGTGACAGCGCTTCTGGTCGCGGGGAACAGTCTGTCGATCGTCGGGGGCGGCGATTATTCGCCGCACACGACCGGCACGCGCCTGCTCTTCCTCATAAATTCGCTGATCGGCGCGTCGGTGCTGTCACTGGTGCTGAGTTATCTCGTCCAGGTCTATTCCGGCCTGCGCGAACGCAATGTCCTGGCGCTCGCGGTTGACCTGATGACCGACGGAACCGGCGATGCGGCGGTGATGCTGGCCCGGCTCATGCCGGAAGGCGAGGCGAGCAACGCGGCCAGCGAGCTGGGCAATCTCGCCCGATCGCTCGCCGCGACCAAGGAGGCGCACCATTTCTATCCGCTGCTGTTCTACTTCCGCTTCGAGGAGCCGCTCTACGCCGTGTCGCGGTTGACCTTCGTCCTGCTCGACGCGGCTACCCTGATCGAAACCGCGCTGGATTCGCGGCGCCATGGCGCTGCGGCGGCCTTCGCCCCGGCCGCCTCGATGCGACGCGGCGCCCGACTGCTGCTGGAGACGCTGGATTCGAACTTCCCGACCGCCGACGTCCGCAGCGATGCCGCCGCCGAGGCCCAGCGCCTCCGCCAAAGCTATCTGCATGCGACCCGGACGCTCAGAAACGCCGGGATCGCGGTGAAGGCGGACGGCATCGAGGCATATGTCGCGGCACGCCAGGAATGGGAACCGCTGGTCCGGCGCGTTGCTCCGACCCTGGGCTATGCCATGCCCGAGATCGACCGGCGGCCCGCGCGAACGGAGACAGGCGCCGCATATTGACGCTTGCGATTTGGGCTGCCGACCGCAATTCTGCGGTGAAGATTGGAGGCAGCCGTTGTTAGGATCAAAGGCACCCATGGGAAACGCCAATGGCCGCCCAAAAGGACAGGTATCGCAAGAGATCTGGTGCGTCCGATCTGCCGGCATGAACGTCGTGTAGCTGAAGAACGCCATCCTGTCGCAAGTGACTGGGACCTTTCGATCGAAGAGCCGATGGATCGAAATCACCCACGGCGCGCTTCCCCGTTGCCGACGACTTCGCGAAAGAACAAAGCCAGGCGGTCGCGCGTGCCCTGATCGAGAGATTGGGAGAGGAACAGCCGCCTCTCCCAGGTGCCGACCTTGACGATCGGCACCAGGCGGTGTTGGCGATCCAGCCTCTGCACAGTGGAATGCAGCATGATGACGGCCCCCGCGCCCTGCGTGGCCAGTTCCACGGCAACCTCGTGATGCTGCACCTCGCTGTGCAAAACCGGTTGCATGACTCCGGCCGATGCGAGCATGCGCAGTTGGTCGCAGGTCCGCAGCGGCGGAATGTTCCAACTGATGAAGGGGAGCGATTCCAAGCCCCTTAGCTTCGCCTGGTCGCGCAACTCCCGCGTGGCGAAGACGAAGGCCGGCTCTGCGAAGATCGGTTCGAACCCGCCTTGCGGATCGGATTGCTCGCGGGAGAATATCGCGCAGTCCAGAATGCCCCGCGCCACCTGGTCGTCGACATCCGCCCCAGACGCGTTGTGGACGAAATCCAGGGCAATGTCGGCATTCTCCATCAGGAAACGCGGCAGCGCGGGCCGCACATATTCGTTAAGCAGGAAGGTGCCGATGAAGATGCGCAGCTTCTGCGGCGTCGCCCCGCGGAACAGCCGTCCCAGCTCATGCCCCTTCTGGACGAAGGTCTTGACGCCTTCCTGGAAGCGTTCGCCTTCGGCTGTCAGGCGCATGCTGCGTCCCGCCCTGCGGTGGAACAGGGTGGCGCCGATCTGCTGTTCCAAGGCGCGCATCTGCTCGCTGACGGCGGCCTGCGATATGCGCAGATTTTCCGACGCCTGACGGAAAGACTGCGCCCGGCCGACCGCCAGGAAGATTTCCAACTGGCGCGGCGTGAAACGGAACATGGCCGATCTCTCCCCCCTGCTGCTGCAGCGCCTCTGCGGGCGCTGCACCAGGGTATAGGCTGCACCTTGTCACCGGGCAAGGTCGAGCCCCATTGTCCTGCCGCCCCCTTATGGCGACAGTGCCCGGAACAAGCGGGGCCGACGGATGATCGGCCAGATCATGGAGGGGGAGATATGAACGGGAAACGACATCTGGCGCGCCGCATGCCGAGGCTGGCGCTGCTCGCCGGGCTCTGCCTGCCGGCGATGGCGGCCGCGCAGGACGATGCCGGATCGGCCGGCATCCAGGACATTGTCGTCACCGCGCAGAAGCGCGCGGAAAATGTCCAGGACATCCCGATCGCGATCAACGCGCTGGGCGGAGAGGCCCTGGCCGAACGGCGGATCGCCGATCCGACCGATCTGGTCCGGCAATTCCCGAACCTGAGCTTCAAGCAGAGCTCTGCCGTCAATGCAGGCATTTCCATCCGCGGCGTCGGCACCCAGAATTTCCACCTTACGGCGCAACAGGCGGTGGGCCAGTATCTGGACGAGGTGTCGCTCGTGACGCCTTTCTCCAGCACCTTCGGCCTGTTCGACCTGGAACGGGTGGAGATATTGCGCGGGCCGCAGAACACCCTGTTCGGCCGCAACACCACCGGCGGCGCGATCAACTATGTGTCGCGCCGGCCCGACGCGGGCGAGGGCTTCAACGGCTATGCCCGCATCAATGCCGGGCGCTTCAACCGGATCGATGTGGAAGGCGCGATCGGCGTGCCGCTGACCGATACGCTCGCCATCCGCGTGGCGGGGCAGGTGCAGACCCGCGACGGCGTGTTCCGGGATGTCGCGACCGGCGAGAAGATCGGATCGACGAAGCGCTATTCCGGCCGCTTCGGCATCGGCTGGCAACCCGATGACGACACGGAATTGCTGCTGTCGGGCCATGTCGGCTATAATCGCGGATCGCGTCCGCCGCGCAAGGCGGTCGGCCGCTTCCTGCCCGACGGCGTCACCCCATGCCCCGCCAACGATCTGGGCGTCGAACAGTTCGAACGCGTCAATAATTGCGTGTCGACCGGCAAGGGCGGCCTGACCTTCAATCCCTCCCTGTCGCGCTGGCGCGACGCCTATGACGCCGGCAGCAACCTGGCCGATGTCGATTTCGAGGGCGGATCGCTGCGCCTGCGCCATGATTTCGGCGGCTTCTCCCTGACCGCCATCTCCGCCTTCGACCGCACCAAGGTTCTCTATGCGGAGGAAGGCGGCGGCCTGCCCTACGCCCAGTTCCAGGTGTTCCAGGACGCGCTCTACGACGTCTATTCGCAGGAGGTCCGGCTGACATCCGGCACGGACGGGCCGTTGAAATGGATCGCCGGGGCCTATTGGTCCTATGAAAAGGACAGCCTGGCCACCATCGTGCGCAACAATTTCGCCGGACCGCCGACGCTGGCGGTGGTGCCGATGGTCGCCATCGACCAGAAGGCGGAGATCGCCTCCTTCTACGGGCAACTCGACTATGCGCTGACCGACCGGCTGGACATCAGCGCGGGCCTGCGCTGGACCAATGACAGGCGGCAGGGCCTGCGCGACGTGATCACCGCCCTCGACAGCGTGACCGGCCTGCCCGGCGCGGCCCGCCTGCCCGCCGACTTCTTCTTCTCGCGCGGCTTCCTGACCGGCCTCGCCGCCAATTTCACCCTGCCCTGCGCGGCCGGCGTGGTCGGCTGCCACGGCCCGCTCACGCCCTTGAAGCAGGATGTCAGCAAGCTGGCGGGCAAAATCTCCGTCAATTACGAACTGGCGACCGACGTCATGGCCTATCTCAGCTATTCGCGCGGCTTCAAGTCGGGTTCCTTCGACATCCGCGCCCAGGGCGTGTTCAACGGCACCGGCAACACCCCGGTCCGCCCGGAAACGCTCAACGCCTATGAACTCGGGCTCAAGTCGCGCCTGTTCGATCGCCGGGTGCAGATGAACGTCGCGGCGTTCCGCTACGACTGGAAGGACCTGCAGACCTTCGGCCAGGTGCCGGTGCTGGGCCCGGCCTTCATCAACCTGCCCAAGGCGCGGCTGACCGGCGTGGAGGCAGAGGCGAAGATCGCGCCCGGCGGCGGCTTCGAACTGGACCTGGCGGGCGCCTTCCTCGACACCGAGGTGATCGACGTCGGCGCGCTCACCCCGCAGACCGCGCTCAAGGGCGCGCCGCTCCAGCAATCGCCGCGCTGGTCGTTCAACGGGACCGCAAGCCAGACCGTCGAGCTGGGCGACAATCGCCTGACCGGGCGGCTCAGCGGCCGCTATGTCGGCGCGCAATATAATGAACTGACCAAGGCGCGCAGCGGCTATATCGATCCCAGCTTCTTCGTCGACGCCTCCATCGGCTTCGATTTCGGGCGGGACCGGCGGCACCAGATTTCCTTCTACGCGGACAATCTGACCTCGGAAAAGACCTGTCTGCGCAAGGAGCCGTTCGACGGCCTCAGCAACACCAACACCTGCGTGCCCAACGAAGGAACGGTCCTCTACGGCGTGACGCTGTCGACGCGCTGGTGACCGGACAGGAGGTTTGACGACATGAAGACATCGATGACCGGCGCGATGACGCGCCGGGCGGCGCTCGCCGCCCTGGGTTCGGCGGTGGCGGCCCCCGCCGTCGCCCGCGGCGGGCGATCCGGCCCGCGCCGGCCCAACATCCTCTATATCATGGCCGACGACATGGGCCATGCCGACCTGGGCTGCTATGGCAGCCGCAACATCCGGACCCCGGCGATCGACGCCATTGCCGCTCGGGGCGTGAAGTTCGGCAACGCCTATGCCAATAGCTGCGTCTGCTCACCCACCCGCGTCGCCCTGCTGACCGGCCGTTACCAGGGGCGGTTCCGCATCGGGCTGGAGGAGCCGATCGCCTTCAACGGCGCCGAACTGTCCCTGCCCCGCGGCACCAGGACCCTGCCCGGCCTGCTGCGGGATCTGGGCTATACGACCTCGCTGGTCGGGAAATGGCATATGGGGGAACTGCCGGCCTCCAGCCCGCTCGATCACGGCTATGACTATTTCTTCGGCATAGCGTCGGGCGGCACCGACTATTTCGCCCATGCGACCAGCATCAACGGCCATGACATGGGCAAGCTGTTCGAGAACCGGACGGAAATCGACCGCCCCGGCTATCTGACCGACCTGCTGGGCGCGAAGGCGATCGATCGGATGCAGCAGGCGGCGCGGCAGGACCGCCCCTTCTTCATCAGCCTGCACTTCACCGCCCCCCATTGGCCCTGGCAGGGCCCCGGCGACGCCGCCCAGGGCAGCGCCACCGCCGATCCGCGCCAGATGGACGGCGGCAATGTCCGCGCCTATGCCGCGATGATGGAGAGCATGGACGCCAATGTCGGCCGCGTGCTGGCCGAACTGGCGCGGCTGGGGCTGGAGGAGGACACGATCGTGATCTTCACCAGCGACAATGGCGGAGAGCGCTTTTCCGACAGTTGGCCGCTGACCGGGATGAAGGGCGAATTGCTGGAGGGCGGCATCCGCGTGCCCCTGATCGTCAGTTGGCCCGCCCATCTGCCCAAGGGGCGCGACAGCGCGCAGGTGACCATGTCGATGGACGCGCTGCCCACGCTGCTGTCGGCGGCTGGCGGCGACCCCGGCCGGGTGGAGGGGCTGGACGGCATCGACCTGATGCCCTTCCTGCGCGACGTCGACAGCAGGGCCGACCGCACGCTGTTCTGGCGCCACCGCGCCGGCGACCAGATCGCGGTGCGCAGCGGCCAGTGGAAATATCTGAGGTCCTACGGGCGGGACTATCTGTTCGACCTGTCGCAGGATGAGCGCGAACGCGCCGACCGCAAGGCGGCGATGCCCGGCAAGGTCGCCGAGCTCAAGGCCGCCCATGCCGGCTGGCTGGCGCAGATGCTGCCCTATCCGGATCACAGCTATAGCGAGGACATGCTGGGCAAGTTCGCAGACCGCCCCAGGGAATGAAGGGCGTTCGCGGCGTTCAGCCGCCCGCCTGCTTCAATCGATAGTCGAGCTGCCGCCGGGACATGCCGAGCATGCGCGCCGCATCCGCGACATTGCCCCCGGCGCGGCGCAGCGCCTCCTCCACCAGCGCGGCCTCATAATCCGCCAGCAGCAGCGGCGCCCTTTCGATGTCGGGTATCAGCGGCGCGCCAGTGACCGCCAGCCTGCCGTCCGGGCGCACATGCGCCTGTTCGCGGCTGTCGGGTTCCAGCACGATCGACAGGGTGTCGACGTCGATCCGCCCGCCCGGTTCGGCCAGCAGCACGCCGCGCTCCAGCACATTCTCCAGCTCGCGCACATTGCCCGGCCAGCGATAGGCGATCAGCGCGCGCATCGCCTGGTCGGACACGCCGCGCACAGGCTTGCCGTGCCGCCGGGTGAGCCGTTCCACCAACGCCTCGACGAACAGCGGAATGTCGGCCGCCCGGTCGCGCAGCGGCGGGATGGCGACGGGAAAGGGGTTAAGCCGGTAGAAGAGGTCGGCGCGGAACGTCCGGGCCGCCACCGCCGATGCCAGATCGACATTGGTCGCCGCGACGATGCGGACATCGACATGGCGCAGCCTGTCGCCGCCCAGCCGCTCCACCTCCCCCGTCTGAAGCACGCGCAGCAGCTTGACCTGCGCGGGCAGGGGCAGGTCGCCCACCTCGTCCAGGAACAGCGTGCCGCCGTCCGCCCGCTCGAACCGGCCGAGCCGCTGCCGCTGGGCGCCGGTATAGGCGCCGGGCTCGACGCCGAACAGCTCGCTTTCGATCAGGTCATGGGGGATGGCGCCGCAATTGATCGCGACGAAGGGCTTGTCGCGGCGCGGCCCGTTATCGTGCAGCCAATGGGCGAACACTTCCTTGCCGACGCCCGTTTCCCCGGTCAGCAGGACGGTGATGCTGCTGTCGGCGGCGCGGCGCAGCAGGTTCATCGACTTCAGGAAAGCGGGCGACTGGCCGATCAGCGATCCGGCCTGCTTTTCCCGCCGCAGGGATGCGCGCAGTTCCCCGATCTCCTCCGCCATGGCGCGCAACTGGCCGGCTATGTCCTCCGGGTGCATGGCCTTCAGATAGGGGTCGTCCGCCGGCAGGTCGGACGCGATCTCGCCCACGATGGTGCAATGCGGGTCGCCCTTCGCCTTGCACATCGTCTCCCGGAAGATGACCGGGCGGCCCATGAAGGCGCTGACATAGCCGGAGGCATAGCCCAACTGGTTCCAGCAGGTGGCGTGTTCGCCGATGCCGAAATGGACTATCTGGCTTTCCGCCTCCCAGCTTTCGGTCCAGCGGAACTCGCCGTGGAAACGCCCGGCGTCCAGGTCCAGCTCGCACCGGATGGTCTCCACCTGCACCAGCCCCTCCAGCTTGTGCAGCCGGGGGCCCAGCAGGAAGACCTCCTCATAATCGCGGTCGCCCACCATCTTGCGGGCGATCTCCGCATCCTGCATGCCGGATTGATAGCCCATGCGCATCAGCAGCGCGCCGGCCCGGCCTTCGCCCAGCGTGCGCACCATTTCCGCCCGCAGCGCGCCCAGCGACCCGGCGTGCAGCAGCAGCATCCGCTGTTCGTCCAGCCAGACGGTCCCGGTGCCGGGGTCGAACCGCAATTTCGACCACAGGTCGATCCGGCCCGATCGGTCGTCGAGCGCCTTGCTCGCCATCTTTGCCCTTCTCCCCTCGCCGGTCCGGCCGTTTCGCCGCTTTCAGCCCGATCCTAGCGCAATATCCGGTCAGATGCGCCTGAAAAGCGGACTTCGAACCTGCTGCGCGTCGGCGGCGGAGAAGAATTTTTCGGTGTAGATGTCCTTTTCGAACAGGCGCCCCTGCATCAGCGTGGCGAGGCAGGCCTCGATCATCACCGGCGGACCGCAAAGATAGGCCTTGTGTCCGCGGAAATCATTGTCGAAAGCCGCCCTGGCGGCTTCGTGGACATAGCCGCGGAAACCCGCCCAGCCGCTGTCCGCCGGTTCGTCCGAAAGCGCCGGGATGTAGCGGAAATTGGCATGGGTCCGGGCCAGCGCCTCGAACTCTTCATGATAATAAAGTTCCTCCCGGCTGCGCGCGCCATAGACCAGCGTGATCGGCAGCGTCTCGTTGCGGGCGATCAGGTCGAGGATCATCGAGCGGGGCGAGGACAGGCCCGAACCGCCGGCCAGGAAGAGCATGGGCGCCTTCGCCGAATGGCGCACGAAGAAGCGGCCATAGGGGCCGGACAGCTTCACCCGGTCGCCCTCCTTCAGATGCTCATGTATCCATGTCGTGCCGACGCCGCCGGGCACGATGCGGATATTGAGTTCGACGGCGCCGGGCGCATGGGGATTGCTGGCGAGGGAGAAGGCGCGGGTCAGAACCCCCTCCTCCCCCACCGTCAGGTTCACATATTGCCCCGCCTGGAAGCGGATCGGGCGATCCAGCGCGACATGGATGCCCCTGATGGTCGGGGTCAGCGGATCGATGCGGGTGACGACGCCCTCGAAATCCTCGACCGGGATTCCCAATGCGTCGGGGTCTTCCTCTATATCCGCCTCTATGCTGACATCGCTTTCAAGGCGGGCGCAGCAGGCCAGCGCCTTGCCCTCGTCGCGCTCGAAATCCATGAGCGCGAAACTGGACGCCTCCCCATGGTCGATTTCGCCGTCCGTCACCTGGATCTTGCAGGTGGCGCACAGGCCATGACAACAGGCATGCGGCAACCAGATGCCCGCGCGCAGGCAGGCGTCGAGGATGGTCTGCCCCTCCGCCACTTCCACCTCGTCGCCGGTGGTTTCGATGGTCAGCGTGTAGCTCATCAGATGCCGGCTCCGTTCAGGCCGTCGCGGCCGGGCGTGCGGAAGCGCAGCGCATCCTTGTGGCTGAGGCCGTTGGCCGCGATGCTGGCCTGCATGTCGGGGGCGAAGGCTTCGCCGTTACGGGTCCAGACGGCGCTGTCCCAGTCGATCCCCGCCCAGTCGGGATGCTGGCCGAAAATCTCCGCCATGGGTCCGGCGATGAAGTGCGCGAAGGGCAGGTCCGGCGGCAACGGCCAGGCATAGGGGCTGGAAAAGAGCAGATGCCCGTCCCAGCCGGCATAGACGAGGCGGGCGCCGTGGAAATTTTCAGCCTTGTCGGCCGGTTCGAATTCATAGGTGTCGATGGCTTTGACGGCCATGATGTCTCTCCTGGAATATGATCCCTTCCGTGAGGGCGGTGTGGCCGGCTGTCAGTCGTTGGCCTTTGCAAGGCCGCGCCACATGGCGAAGTTCCTTTCATCCGTGGACCCGTTGTGCAGGCCGTTGTCGCGACCATGTTCGATGCGGAAGAAAGCCAGCGCCTCGGCGGCGGGATTGAAGCCCTCGGCCGTCGGGTCCGTGCCGGGGCGGAAGGCGTTGCCCTTGAAGACCTCATGCCCGGCGATCTTCGACTGGATGAATTTTTCCGGCTCATCCTCGAAAATATCGCGGCAATGGTCGGAGCAGAAATGATATTGCTCGCCCTTGTAGTCGGCATGGCGCTGGCACAGTGTCAGCGGATCGCCCGGTTCGGTGAACATCATCGGAATCTGGCAGACCTGGCACTGCATCGGCACGGCCGTCGCCTCGAACGGCTTTCCTTCCGCTTCGCACTTCGCCCAATATTCATAGCGCGGACGGTAATAGCGGTCGAACGTGTCCGGATATTTGGCGGACAGCCAGTCCATGTCCTCCTTCGACGGCAGCCAGACATGGAAGTCGCTGGTGCCGCGCGCCTGATAGAAATGGCACCATGCGATATGGGACAGGTGGTCGCGCTCCAGCCTGATCTGCTCGACGCAGGGCGGCATGACGATGCCGTATCGGGCGAGATCGCGGAACAGGGCGCCGCAATTCTCCTCGAAATAGATTTCCCACGCCTCCGCCCAGCTCATCACCCGCTTGGGCAGCATGTAATCCTGCATCATCGCGACCAGCGTCAGCAGCCGCACGCCGCGCCAGGTCCATTTGTTCAGCCATTTCTGGACGATGGGGACATTGGCCGGGTCCTGCTCCAGCACGAACTTGATGACCTCCAGCCCCAGGGTCATGTGCCGCGCCTCGTCCGACTGGGCGGAAAAGCCGAAGGTCATCGCGCCCATGTCGCCATTATAGGCCGCGCCCGAAATGAACGGCACGAAGACGAGGTTGGTGAGCACATATTCGAAGGCGAAGCCGATGGCGACGATGAATTCGAACGGGCCGCCGGTCGCCGCATCCTCGAAGAAGCTCTTGGGCACCTGAAGATAGGGCAGATAGTCGTGATGATGGCGGAACTCCGCCATGCCGCTATAATAGCGGTTATAGTTGCTGATGGCGTGGATCTGCGTCTGCGAATGGCGCATTTCGTCCAGCGACTGCATCATGCAGGCGACGCGCGGGCCGACGCCCCGGAATTGCCGCCCGATATGGGCGAACCCCCGGTGCGACATATATTCCAGCGGCGCGAAGCCGTTGACGAACAGCTTCACCGTATTGATGTAGCGCGCGTCGGACAGGGTGAGATGGCCGTTGCTCTGGGCGAAGGCGTCGACGATGGCGTAGAGCTTCCGCTCCTTTTCCGCCTGATATTTCCAATAGGCGTCCATGGTGAGGCGGAACGGGTCTTCCCATGCGTCCCAGTCGTGGATCCTGATCCCCTCGAACCGGTCCATCGGGAAGATGTCGTCGATCGGCTGATAGCTCGGTTCCCAGCCCAGGCCACGCGTCATCAGCGCATAGCGTTCCTTGAGGCCGAGTTTCTTCTTCTTCGTGACGGGCATGTCCATGGCTCAGCGGTCCCAGCTCAGAGTGAAGATGTCGTCGGTCTCGTCCACGCGGCCCGACAGGGAGATCATGTTGACGTGCAGTTCCTGAAGGTCGAAATCGCGGCCGATCAGCTCTTCGATCGTTTCGCGGCGCACGACCAGCGTGCCCGGCGCGGTGATGCGCACCATCGCCGGCTGCGGGTCCAGGCTGGCGGCGGGATTGTCCGCCATGATCGCGTCGATGACATGGCGGGTGTCGTCATTGGCCTGAAGCGCGAGGAAGACGGTGCTGCTCATGCGCGGACCCCCGCCCTGGCGGCGCGGGCGTCGAGCGCGGCGCACAGTTCGTCCATGACGGCGGCGGACCTGTCCCCCAGCCCCATTTCGGCCAGCGGACAGAGCGCCGCGGCGGCGCGCGGCGTCCATTTGGCGATCCACTGGCCGATCAGCGCGGCATTGCCCGCATCGTCGGCACAGGCCGCCTTGATCTGCGCGTCGACCCATTTGCGCGTTTCCGCCGCCCATTCATTCTGGAACTGCGTGACCATCGCCACCGCCGCGCCGCCGCGCTGCGCCAGGTCGCCGTCGACGATCGTCTGGAAGACCAGGGGATAGAGCAGGCCGTCGAGCACCAGATCCTGCGCTACGAACAGTTCGAACCAGTCCTGCTCCACGAACAGGTCCTCGACCAGGCGGCGCAGCGATTGCCAGCGCACGTCGTGCAGCCACGCCTCCTTGGCCGCGTCCAGCGCTTCGGGTTCGGCGAGCAGCAGGCCAAGGCGCGTGTCGAACTGCGCGATGCCCAGCTGGTCCATCGCATAATAAAGCGCCGGCTGGGTGATGCCCGTGCCATAGCCATAGGCGGCGATGAAATCATTGTTCATGGACGCGCCCCAGGCGACGTGGCGCAGCGGCAGGATCAGGTCGAGCGCGAGGGCGCGGATGTCGTCGGGCAATGCGTCGGCCAGCCCCCGCGTCTCCACGAAGTCGAAGGCGGCCTCCGCCGCTTCCTGCTGCCTGGCGCGGGCCAGGACGTAGCTGCCGTAATAATATTGGCGCGGATCGCGGAAGGCGTACCAGTCCGCCATCTTCAGCTTCGTGCGGCTCTCGTCGAAATAATCGTGGGCCGGGTCCCAGAGCGGACGATAATGCTGGTTGCCCGTGGTCTGGAGGCCGATCGTGCCCTCCTGATAGCGGGACGCCGGCTTGTCGCCGCCGATATGGCGCGCGACATGGCCATAGGTCTGCCGCTGCGGCGCGATGGTGACGGTGCGCAGGTCCATCTGCATGGGGTCGGTCTCTCCTCTCTTGCTTATCGGGCTTCGCCGGCGAGCACCCGCGCCAGCCGGGCGTCGAAATCGTCCTGCTCCAGCGGCTGGCCGGTCACGTCGGTCACGCGGTTGACAGCGCAGAATTCCTCGAACGCCGCGGTCGGCATCAGCAGTTCCACGAAGATTTCCGGGGCGCCGATGGCGAAGTCGAATTCGATCAGGCCGTTTTCGCGGCGATTGCGGACGCGCACGAACTTCGCGTCCAATATGTCGGATTGCGGTCGTTCCGCCATCTTCCTCTCCCGGCTGTTGCCTTGTCCTTTCTGTTTAGCAAGGCCCATGCCAGTTCGACTTTCCCGGAAATCCGGGCTCTTTCGCGCACGCCGCATCGACAATTTTGTCATGGGCGGGCCGCCGTCGACAATTTTGTCGAAATCGCGCCCGCCCCCACCCGCCCAAAAAAGGACCGCCCGGACCGGGCTGCGGAGGCAGCCGATCCGGACGGTCATGGCAGGCCGCGCGCGGGAACCGTCCCTTGCGCCCTCTGTCCCGCGACGCCCGACCGGCCACGGGAACCCCCTTGTCCTCAGTTGCGCACGCGCAGGGTCAGGAACCATTCGCGCGGGCGGCTGAATACGCCCGAATAGATCGCCTCCGCATTGGTGTAGCCGGACACGACGGCGCGGCGGTCGGCGATGTTGGTGACCCCGGCCTGAATTTCGTAGCGTTCGCCGGGCGCGCGCCAGGTGACGGAACCGTTGAAGAAGCTGCCTGCCGGCGTGGCCAGCACCGGCGTATTCGCCTCGTCATTGTAGGTCTTGCTGGCATAGGTCCAGTCGACCCGCGGCGTGAAGCTGCCGATGCCGCTCGTCTCGAAAGTGTAGGCGGTGCCCGCCTGCGCCTGCCATTTGGGCGTGTTCACGAACTTCTCCTTCCCCGTCAGCGGCACGCCGGGCAGGATGCTCTGATATTCCGCGTCCAGATACCCAAGGCTGGCGTCCAGCGTCCAGTTGCGCACCGGGGCCAGGTTCAGCTCGGCCTCCACGCCCCGGATGCGTCCGTCCCCGCCATTGGCTGTGACCGGGGACGATCCGTTCTGGAAGGTGAGCTGGATGCTGTTATATTCCGTGTTGAAGGCCGCGACGTTCAGCCGGACGCGGCGGTCGAACAGTTCGGACTTGATGCCGATTTCCGTCGTATAGGCCTTTTCCGGGCCGAAGGTCGGCGCGGGCAGCTTGACCGGCACGCCGTTGACGACGGTGAAATTGGGCAGCGTCAGGCGCGTGGTCCAGCCGCCGCCCTTGTAGCCCGTGGCATAGGAGGCATAGGCCATCACCCGGCGGTTGATGTGATATTCCGCGCCGATCCGGTAGGAGACATTTTCGAACGACATGCTGTTTTCGCCCAGCGGATAGACGCGGTAGATGTCGTTGGGATCGGGCAGGACGAGCGCGGGCGGCGCCTGGGTCAGGCGCAGGCCGAAGGCGTTTTCGTCCCGCTGCGTGCCCGTGAAGCGCTTGTCGTCGCGGGTATAGCGGATGCCGAGGGTCAGCCCCAGCCTGTCGGGGATGACATCGATATTGTTGTGCATGAAGGCGGCATAGGATTTGGTGTCGTAACGGTCGTTCGACACGATCTGGATCATGCCGCCGATGAAGGGCACCCGGTCCGCGTGGCGGCCATATTCGTGGAAATAATAGCCGCCCAGCACGAATTTCCAGCGGTTTTCCCAGATATTGCCGACCAGTTGCACTTCCTGCGAAAGCTGGTTTTCCCAATCCGCGAAGGTGGGCGCGAGCGCGGAGAAGGGCGCGCCGCCGATGTCGGCGCCGAATTTGGACTTCAGCCGCCGATAGGCGGTGATCGACTTGATCGTCAGCGCATCGGTCAGGTCGTAATCGATCTGGCCGTTGATGCCGTAATTGTCGATCTTGTTGTAATTGGCGCCGCTGGCGTAGCTGAGATCGGGATTGATGCTGCCGTCCGCGTTGCGGATCACATAGCGGTTGTCATAGGGCAGGTTCTGCCCCGCCTGGCTTTCCAGCGAAGGCTGGATGCCGGCCGGCGACCCGGCATTGCCGCGCACGCCCTGGCACAGGTCGGTCACGCCGGCGGCCGGCACGCCCGCCAGCGCGGCGACCGGCGCGTAGAAGGCCGGATTGCCCGAGATGCAGGTGTTGTAGAGCGCGACATAGGCATTCTGGTTGACCGCCAGCAGCGAGAAGGGCGTCGCCTGCTCATCCACGTTCAGATAGTCGCCGATCAGCCGCATGGTGAGCCTGTCATTGGGCGTGAACAGGAATTTCAGGCGCACGGCGGTCTGGTTCATGTTGCCCGACCGGTCGGGCCTGTCCTTCGCCGTCGTCGGGAAGAGGATCGCGCCGTCCGTATTGCCGTTGGCGGGGCCGCCCGACGCGCCGCCGGTCGCCAGCAGCCAGATCGGGTTGTTGCCGGTATCGCCCTCATAGGGAATGCGCTTCTGCCAGCCGTCGCGATGCTTGGTGGAGAAGGCGAGGCCCATGTGCAGCACGCCCGGCGCCAGCGGCGCTTCCAGCGCGCCGCGCACGTCGACGCGATCGTAGCGGCCAGTCGTGACTTCGCCCTTCACCTTCCATTCGTCGCCCGGATCGGAAGTGACGATGTTGAGCGCGCCGCCGATGGTGTTGCGGCCGAACAGCGTGCCCTGCGGTCCTTTCAGCACTTCGACGCGCTGAAGGTCCAGCAGGTCGACATTCGCGCCGATGTTGCGGGCGAGGTAGACATTGTCGACATAGACGCCCACGCCCGGTTCCAGGTTGAAGCCGAAATCATTCTGGCCGATGCCGCGGATATAGGTGAAGAGGGTCGAGCTGGACCCGCCGAACGCGCCGGAGCTTTTCAGGGTGACGTTGGGCGCCTGCCCGGAAATGCTGGCGATGTCGGTCAGCCCCTTGGACTGGAGCGCTTCCGACGTGACGGCGGAAATGGCGATCGGCACCTGCTGTGCGCTTTCGGAGCGCTTCTGCGCGGTGACGACGATGTCCTGGAGGCCGACATTCTCCTGCGGCGCGGCGGCGTCCTGCGCCATCGCGGCCGATGTCGAAAGGACGAGCGCCACCGCCAGCGCGGACGCGCCGTTCGAAATTCCAGACTTCATGATAAAACTCCCCTTGTCCCTTATGTATCGGCCGCCTTGTCGCGGCCTGTCTTGTCGATGACCGTCAGGTCAGAACGTTCAGAAAGCTCTCGCGCGGCATATTGTCCTGCGAGAAAGTGGCCTTGCCCAACTGGCTGGTGTCCCAGGTCAGCGTCGGGGTGTCGGGATAATGGACATAGCCGCCGGTGAAGACTTCATTGCGGTTGCCCGACGGATCGAAGAAATAGATGGTCGCGCCGCGCGTCACCCCATGGCGGTTCACCGACACGTCGACCGGGATTTCATATTTGCCGATCAGGTCGCCCGCGTGGAACAGGTCGTTCACCGAATCCAGCAGGAAGGAGACATGGTGGAAGCGGCTGCCATCCGGTTGCAGGATGAAGGCGATGTCATGCGGCTTGTTGGAGCAGGAAAGGAAGACCGCAAGCCGGGTCTCGTCCCCCTGCGTGACCAGTTCCTCGCTGACGGTGAAGCCGAATATCCCGGTGAAGATGTCCCTGTTCTCGACGATGTTGGGGCCGCCCAGCAGCACATGGTCCAGCCGCACGCAGCGGAAGCCGCGAATATAGCCTTCGTCGGGAATGGTGCCGGGGTTGCGGGTCGGCATGCCGTTGCCGATCTTCTCCTTGTCGGCATAGATGTGCATGACATGACCCGACGGCAGGGTGAAGCGGATGCGCCGGCCGCTCTTGGGATACACGCCCGGCCCGACATGTTCGACGGCAAGGCCATATTCGGTCAGCGCCGCGGCGAAATGGTCGATCTCCGCATCCTCATAGGTGCGGAAGGCGAAATATTCGACGCCGGGCGCATCGGCCTTCTGCAGGACCAGCGAATACCAGTCATGCTCGTCCGCGACCTTGTAATAGAGCCTGTCGGGGTCGCCCTGATAGGTTTCGATAAGACCCATCCGCTCGCCATAGTGGCGGCGCGCGTCGTCGATGTCGAACACCCTGACGCACACTTCGCCGACCCGGAGCAATCCACGAATCGCCATTCATTCTCTCCCAGAAATATCGTCGCGCAGCATGGCCGCCAGGGCGGCTGCGGCGATGTCCTCGTCTTCCACTTCGCTGCCGCCCGACACGCCGACCGCCCCGATCAGGCGCCCCTGCACCTCGGCGGGACAGCCGCCCGGAACTTCCGTCAGGCGCGGCCGGCGCAGCAAACCGTCACGCACCGGGCGGGGCGCCTGCTCCAGCAGCGCGCCGAAATCGCGCGTCGCCATTGCGAAGCTGGCAGCGGTATAGGCCTTGTCGATCGCCAGTTCGCCTGAACTAAGGAACGATCCCGGCATCCGCAGATAGCCCGCGAGATTGCCCGCCCCATCCACGACCGCGACATGCACGCGGGCGCCGATCGCCTCCGCGCGAGCGCGGCCGGCGGACAGCATCCGCTCCACCGCCTGCGCCGCGGGGGCGCCGATCTCCGCGACGGCGCTCATGCGGCGCGGCCGACCGGGGCGGCGCCGAAGGATGCGCGCGGCAATGGCACGGCGCAAATGTCGCTCGACGGATAGGCGCGGCAGGCCAGGACGATGCCCGACTGCTCATCGGCGGCACTCACCACGGCGCGGTTCATATGCCCGGTGGAACAGCGGCCCGCCTGTATCCGGATGCGGCAGACGCCGCACCCGCCGCTGCGGCATCCCACGGCCAGCGCCTTGCGCCCGGTCGCGATCATCGCCGCCAGCAGGCTCTGGTCGGCGCGGCAGGGAAAGCGCACGCCCCCTATCTCTATCTGAAACGGCGCCGCTTGGGTCAGGCCTTCAACATCGCGATCGTCCATCCGATCTCTCTCCTGCCAGTCATTCTGTTCTTTTCACCGATCATAATCATGGGGTGAATTACCGACAAATACCCTTTCCGCTCGCCTGTGATACTCCATGCGCATCACCCCTGCCCATCATCCGTGGCCCGTCATCCGGCGCGCAGCGATGCTTCGGACGCGCGCACCTCGCTGGCGGGAACGCCGCCGATGCTCCACAGCGCGGGGGCGACCGGCATCACCGTACCGCGTATCAGCGACCGGTCGCAGCCCAGATGGCGTTCGACAAGGTCGGTGAACCCCGCCGCCAGGGTCTGCAACTGTTCTGTCGGGCGGCCTTCGAGGGCGATGCAGGTGAACCAGGGCGCGGGCGCCCCGCCATCGCTGACCAGCCGGCCGGCCGTCGCCCAGCGATGCGCCGGCACGCTCGTGACGAAAGCGCGCACCCGCTCCAGGGGCGGCGGCGAAACCGTGGGATAGAGCGCCTGCACATAGAAGAACGAGGCTGCCTCCAGCAGCGCGGCGACGGCTTCTTCCGGATATTGGTCCGCCACCAGATGGAATTGCACGATGGGCATGCCGCTTCTCCTTCCTCAGGGCAGGCCGCGCCGGCGGCCCGCGTCCAGCATTATCGCCGCGCCCGCCATGGCGTCCGCCTCCGCATCGAGCAGCATCGCCACGGCCCAGGCGACCTGGCCCGGGGTGGTGAGCGCGCCGATGGCGGATTCGCCGCGCATCGCGTCCAGCTCGTCCGCGACCGAGCCGCCATTTTCCGACGCCCGCGCCGCCGCGACCTTGTGCAGCCGATCGGTATCGGCGGGGCCGGGGGCGACAAGATGGGCGGTGATCCCCTCCCCGCCATAGGCCCAGCTCATCTGCCGCACCACATTGGCGAGCGCCGCATTGGCGACCCCGGCGGTGGCGGCATAGGCGGTCGGCTCGAACCCGTAATGGCCGCCGATCGCGACGAGGCGGCTGTGGCGGCGCAGTCGGTCCTCCACCGCGCGCACCAGCCGGACGAAGCCGCCGACCTTGATGTTGCAGGCCTCCACCAGCGCGTCGGTGGGCGCGGCGCGAATGCCGCCCGCCACCGGCACGCCGGGCGCATGGACGACCATGGCGACCGGCCGGTCCAGCCGCGCCCGAAGCGCATCGACCGCATCGTCGGACGCGAAGTCGGCCACGACCGGCATCACCACGCCCGCGCCATGGCGATCGACCAGCGCCTCCAGCGGCTCGCGCGACCGCGCCACCGCGACGACATGCATCTTGCGCGCCACCAGCCCGGCGACGATCGCCTTGCCCAATGCGCCGCTCGCGCCGACGACCACGCAATGGGCGCCGAAATTCCTGCCCGGAACGGACATGCTCTTCACTCCGATCTGAAAACCGGGCGTCAGGCCGAAATCAGCCCGCGCTCCTTCGCCATTGTGAGGGCGGTATCCTCTATCATGTCCTCCTGCCCGCCGATCATCTTCAGGCGGCCCAGTTCGACCAGCAGGTCGCGGGCGGGCAGGCCATATTTGCGCTCGCAATCCTTGGCCGCGTAGAGGAAGGTGGAATAGACCCCGGCATAGCCCAGCGTCAGGCTGTCCCGGTCGGCGCGCGGGGGCTTCGCCATCATCGGCAGCACCCGCTCCTCCGCGACGTCCATCAGGCGGAAGGTGTCGACGCCCGTTTCCACCCCCATCCGCTCGCATACGGCGGCGAAGACCTCCAGCGGGGTGTTGCCGGCGCCAGCGCCGAAACCGGCGGCGGACCCGTCGATCCGGCTGGCCCCCGCCGCCACGGCGGCCAGCGAATTGGCGATCCCAAGGCCAAGATTGTGATGGCCGTGGAACCCGATCTCCGTCTCCGCCTGCAATGCGTCCTGCAACGCGCCGATCCGCGCCGTCACATCTTCGGGCAGCATGTAACCGGCGCTGTCGACGCAATAGACGGTCGTCGCGCCATAGCCTTCCATCAGCAGCGCCTGTTCGACCAGCGTTTCGACCGAGGTCATGTGCGCCATCATCAGGAAGCCCACCGTGTCGAGCCCCAGCTTCCGGCCGAGGCCGATATGCTGTTCGGTCACGTCCGCCTCCGTGCAGTGGGACGCGACATGGACGCAGCCCGCGCCGCAATCCGCCGCCATGCGCAGTTCGTCCAGCGTGCCGATGCCCGGCACATGCAGCACCGACACGGTGGCGTTCTTCATGCGGGACGCGACGGCGGTGATATAGTCGCGGTCGCTATGCGCGCCGCGCCCATAGTTGAGCGACGAACCGCCCAGACCATCGCCATGCGTCACCTGCAACAGGGGCACGCCCGCCTCGTCCAGCCCGGTCGAGATGGCGATCATCTGGTCCAGGCTGATCTGGTGCCGCATCGAATGCATGCCGTCGCGCAGGCACATGTCATGCAGCTTGACCTTCCGGCCCTTGATCTGCGCCGTCGTCGTCATTGCACGCTCTCCATCATCTCCTGCGCGAACATCTCGCCCGTGCGCGCGGCGGCGGCGGTCATGATGTCCAGATTGCCCGCATATCGGGGCAGGAAGTCGCCCAGCCCCTCGACCTCCAGGAAGATGGAGACCTTGCGCCCCTCGAAGGTCGGCCCGTTCTTCAGCCGATAGCCCGGCACATAGCGCTGCACCTGCGCGATCATCTCTTGCACGGAAGCGGCGATCGCGTCCCGGTCCGGCTCGTCGGCGGTCTCGCAATAGACGGTGTCGCGCATCATCAGCGGCGGTTCGGCGGGATTGACGACGACGATCGCCTTGCCCTTCGCAGCGCCGCCCACCTTCTCGATCGCGGCGGAGGTGGTGCGGGTGAATTCGTCGATATTCTTGCGGGTGCCAGGGCCGATCGACCTGGACGCCACGGTCGCGATGATCTCCGCATAATCGACCGGCTGGACGCGGCTGACCGCGTTCACCATCGGGATCGTCGCCTGACCCGCGCAGGTCACCATGTTGACGTTGACCGCGCCGTCGCGCGCCTGCTGCGCCAGGTTGACCGCCGGCACGCAAAGCGGACCGATGGCCGCCGGCGTCAGGTCGATCATCAGCACGCCCAGC
Source organism: Sphingobium sp. SA916 (assembly GCF_002894065.1). Taxonomy (NCBI): domain Bacteria; kingdom Pseudomonadati; phylum Pseudomonadota; class Alphaproteobacteria; order Sphingomonadales; family Sphingobiaceae; genus Sphingobium; species Sphingobium sp. SA916. The sequence goes on along the minus strand of NZ_LXYF01000002.1, from coordinate 202,698 downwards.
TCGTTCAGCTTGCGGCTGTTTTCGGCATGGACATAGGCCGACGTCGCGTCGAACGCGATCTTCACGCCGTCCCTCGCGACATGCGGCACCAGGCCGTCGACGCCCGCATCGGTGGTCTTCAGCCCCAGCTCTCGCGCCCGCGCCAGCCCTTCGGACGCCGGATCGACGCCGACCATCCAGACCGGCTCCAGCCTGTCGGAACGCAGCAGCTTGTAGAGCAGGTCGGTGCCGATATTGCCCGGCCCGATGATGGCGCATTTCACTTTGGTCATCAACTTTGTCCCTGCTGCGCCTTTTCGCCGAACGTCACGCCGGCGACGGCATAATGGTCCAAGGGGGTTTCGTTCAGGATCACGCGCACCTGGTCGGGACGCACGTCCATGGTTTCGACCGTCGCCCTGGTGAGGGCGCGGATGAAGGCCCATTTCTTTTCCATCGAGCGGCCTTCCCCTATGACCACGGATATAATCGGCATCAGTCTATCCTCACATTGATGCTGCCCATGTCCTGAAAGCGGGCGCAAACGATGTCGCCTTTCGCGATCGGCATCGCTTCCGTCGCGGCGCCGGTCAGTACCACCGAGCCGGCGGGCAATATCCGCCCCCGCTCATGAAGCCAGGCGACCAGCATCTGCACGGCGCGGGCGGGATGGCCCAGCACCGCGCCCGAACAGGCCAGCGCCGCCGCCTCGCCGTTGATTTCCAGCACGATGCCGATGGTCGCGGGGTCGACATCATCGGGCCGCCGCATCCGCCCGCCCATGACGAAGCGGGCGCTGGAGCCATTGTCCGCGACGACGCTCGGCAGGTCGAACCTGAACTTCTCGAACCGGCTGTCGAGGATCTCGATGGCGGGCTGGATGAAGTCCGTCGCGGCATGGACCTGATCGATGGAAACGGCCGGGCCGGACAGGTCGCGGGCCATGACATAGGCGATTTCCCCCTCGACGCGCGGATGGATCAGCCCGGCGGTCGGCACCACGCCGCCTTCCGCATCGCATGTGTCGCGCATCAGCAGGCCGAAGCTCGGCACGTCGACGCCCATCTGGATCATCTTGGCCCGCGAGGTGAGACCGGCCTTGTAGCCGATCAGCGCCCGGCCCCGCGCCTGCCAGCGGCGCAGGCATTCGTCCTGCACGGCATAGCCGTCATCGACGGTCATGCCCGGATAATCGTCGGTCAGCTTCGCGATGGTGTGGCGGTTCGACTGGGCGCCGTCCACCCGGTTCGCCAGTTCGGCGATGGCTGCTGCATCAAGCATCGGCGGTCCTCCGGCCGAAGGTCAGGGAACAATCGCCGATCCCGCCGATGCGCATGGCGATATGGTCGCCCTCGCCCACCGGGAACATCGGCCCCAGCGCGCCGGACAGGATCACCTCCCCGGCCAGGAAGGGCATGTCGAGCCGGCCCAGCGTATTGGCGAGCCAGGCGACCGCATTGGCGGGCGATCCCTGCACGGCCGCGCCCACGCCCACGGCCACCTGCTCGCCATTGCGCTCCGCCCACATGCCGGCCAGCGCCAGATCCACGTCGCGCGGATCGATCTTCTCGCGGCCCAGCGCATAGACGCCGCAGGAGGCGTTGTCGGCCACCGTGTCCTGGATGCGGATGTCCCAGTTCGTGATGCGGCTGTCGACGATCTCGAAACAGGCGCGGACATGGTCCGTCGCCGCCAGCACGTCCGCCGCCGTGACGCCCGGGCCTTTCAGGTCGCGTTTCAGGACGAAGGCGATCTCCGCCTCCGCCTTGGGCTGGATCAGCGCTTCGATCGGGACGGTCGCGCCATCGTCATAGGCCATGGCGCTGGTCAATATGCCGAAGTCCGGTTCGAACACGCCGATGGCGTTCTGCACGGCCCGGGAGGTGACGCCGATCTTCTTGCCGACGACCGTCTCGCCCGCGGCGACGCGCCGCCCGATCATGCGGGCCTGGATGTGGTAGGCATCGACGATGGTGATGCCCGGCACCCGGTCCCGCAGATTGGGGACGGTCGCGCCGGCGACCAGCGCCTCGTACAGTTCGTCGCCGTGCCGGGCGATGGCGGCCGCGTCCAGCACGGTCACAGCTTCACGCAGATGTTGCGCAGCTCGGTATAGAATTCGAGGCTGTGGACCCCGCCTTCCCGGCCGATGCCGCTATGCCCGGTGCCGCCGAAGGGCGTGCGCAGGTCGCGCAGGAACCAGCTGTTGACCCAGGTGATGCCCACGTCGACCTCCGCCGCGACGCGGTGCGCGCGCGACAGGTCCCGCGTGAAGATGGCGGTGGAAAGGCCGTAATCGGTCGCATTGGCGACGGCGATGGCCTCCTCCTCGCTGTCGAAGGGACGGATGTGGCAGCAGGGACCGAAAATCTCTTCGTTCCAGACCGACGCCTCGTCCGCCAGGTCGGTCCAGATCGTCGGCTGCACCCAATGGCCGCCCGAAAGTTCGTCGGGCATGGTCGGCACGCCGCCGCCGGTCACGACATTCGCGCCCTCCTCCACGGCCTTCGCATAATAGGACAGCACCTTTTCGCGGTGCTCGGCGGAGATGAGCGGGCCCAGGGTCGCGCCGGGCCTGAGCGCCTCCGCCTTTTCCTTGAGACCCGCGACCAGCGCCTCGAACAGCGGCCGCTCGACCAGCACCCGCTCGGTGCCCAGGCACACCTGCCCGCAATTGAGGAAGACGGATCGGCCTAGCGCCTCCAGCGTCAGGTCGAGGTCGGCGTCGGCAAAGACGATCGCGCTGTTCTTGCCGCCCAATTCGAAGGACACGTCGCGCAGGCCATGCGCCGCCGCCTGCATGATGGCGGTGCCGGTGCGCGTCTCCCCCGTGAAGGTGATCGCGTCGACGCCCGGATGCTGGGTCAGATATCCGCCCGCGCTGTCCGGGCCGAAGCCGTGGACGACATTATAGACGCCCGCGGGCACGCCCGCATCGTTCATCACCTCGCCCAGCAGGGTCGCGGTGCCCGGCGTCTCCTCCGACGGCTTCACGATCACGCTGTTGCCGCAGGCGAGCGCCGGCGCGACCTTCCACGTCATCAGCAGCAGCGGCGCGTTCCATGGGCAGATGACGCCGATCACCCCCTTGGGCTTGCGGATCGCATAGTTGAGAGCGCCCCGCCCGTCCGGAGTCGGCGTCTGGAAGCTCTCGGTCGCGACATTCTTCACCACGTCGGCGAAGATCCGGAAATTGGCCGCGCCGCGCGGGATGAAGGCATGTTCCATCATCGACCGGGGCTGGCCGGTATCGGCCATTTCCGCCGCCACGAAATCGTCGAAGCGCCGGACGATGCCGTCCGCGACGGCCCGCATCAGGTCGGACCGATCATCCACCGTCAGCCTTGCCCAGGGGCCCTTCTGCGCCGCCCGCGCCGCCTGCACCGCCAGGTCGATTTCGGCGCGGCCGCCCTCATGCACATGGCCGATCAGCGCTCCATCGCTGGGCCGATATTTGGGGAAAGTCCTGCCGGACGTTCCCTGCGTGAAGGTTCCGTCGATGAAATGCTGGAAATGCGCCAACTGTCCTCTCCATGTCGTTGCCTGACCTTCTAACGAAGAATAGCCTTACCCAATAATACTGTTTTATACGCTTTGAGATACCTGTAAGGCATATCTCGACTGGCATCGAAAGGCGCAAGACATGTTCGCGAACCGCATCGACATCCGCCACCTGCGCTATTTCGTCGAGACCGTGCGCCATGGCAGCATCCGGGGCGCATCCCAGGAACTCCATCTGTCCCAGCCGCCGCTGACCCGCCAGATCCAGTATCTGGAGGAAGTGCTGGCGTGTCCCTGCTGGTGCGCAAGCGTCATGGCGTCGAACCCACCGCCGCCGGGCAGGCCCTCTATACGGAGGCGGTCAACATCCTGAACCTGGTGGAGCAGGCCTGCGCCACGACGCAACTGATCGGTCAGGGCGCGCTCGGCCGGCTGGACGTGGGCGTGTTCGGGTCCGCCGTGCTCGACATCGTGCCGCGCATCGTGCTCGATTTCCGAAAGCGCTATCCCAATGTCGAGGTGATCCTGCACAATATGGACCGCGACACACAGGTGAAGGCGTTGCAGGAACGGCGGATCGCCATCGGCTTCAACCGGTTCTTCCTGGAATATCCCGGACTGCAATGGGAAACCGTGGTGCACGAGCCGATGATCATCGCCATGCCGCGCAACCACCGGCTGGCGGGCCGTACATCCATCGCCCTGTCGGACCTGGCGGGGGAACCGATGATCTTCTATCCCCGCGCCAGCCAGTCGGGCGGGTTCAGCAATTTCCTGCTGCGCGCCTTTCACGACCTCAACATCGAACCCAATGTCGTGCAGACGGTCGACGACGTGGTGACGGCCGTCGCCTTCGTGTCGAGCGGCGTGGGACTGGCGGCGGCGGTGGAATCGGCGCGGACGCTGCAATTGCCGGATGTGGTCTATGTACCGCTGGCCGAAGATGACGGTCCGGCCGCGTTCGACCTGTGCATGATCTACCGTTCCGGCGACGAATCGCCGCTGATCGACGGTTTCCGGCAGGCGGTGAAGATGGTGACGGAGCGGCCGTCCGACCACGGCCGTTGATTTCCGGCGGGGCCCTTCATCCGCCCCGCCGCCCCTTCCAATATTGCACCTGCGCGCGCGTCATGCCCAGCGCGGCGGCGGCGGCGCTGACATTGCCGCCGCTGCGGCACAGGGCGGCCGCAATCAGTTGATCCGCGATCTGTTGCTGGCTGAGTCCGCTGTCGAGCAGCATCGCGCCGACATCCTGCTCAGCGCCCCTGCCATGCTGGCGAAAACGGCGCGCGACGAAATCGCGGAACGGGTCGGGCACGAAGCCTTCTGTCCGGTTGCCCACGCCCAGCGTCAGATGGTGCAGGCCGATCGCCTCCCCATCCGCCGCCAGGATGACGCCCCGCTCCACCAGATTCTCCATCTCGCGGATATTGCCCGGCCAGCCATAGTCGTGGAAGGCGCGCACGACCTCCGCCTCCAGGCGCAGCAGGCCGCGGCCGTGCCGCTGGCAGAGGCGGGCAAGGAAATGATTGGCCAGCACCGGGATGTCCGCCCGGCGCTCCCGCAGCGGCGGGATATAGACGGGAAAGGGACTCAGCCGGTGGAACAGGTCGGCGCGGAAACGGCCCGCCTCCATCTCGGCGCGCAGGTCGGCATTGGTGGCGGCGATCAGGCGGACGTCGGCGGTCAGCGTCTTCGTCCCGCCCACCCGCTCATAATCGCCGTCCTGCAAAACGCGCAGCAGCTTGCCCTGCGCGGCGAGGGACAGCGTGCCGATCTCATCGAGGAACAGGGTGCCGCCGGCGGCCCGCTCGAACCGGCCGGGGCGCGTCGCGACGGCGCCGGTGAAGGCGCCCTTCTCCACCCCGAACAATTCCGCCTCCAGCAATGTCTCCGGAATGGCGGCGCAATTGACCGCGACGATCGGCCTGTCGGCGCGCCGGCTGCGCTTGTGCAGTTCGCGCGCGAACACTTCCTTGCCGACGCCGCTTTCGCCCAGGAACAGCACGGGCGCCATGGTGGGCGCGACCTTGTCCACCAGATGCAGCACCGTGTTGAAGCCGGACGACGCGCCCACGATCGCGCGCGCGCCCATATGCAGGTCCACGTCCACCGGCCCTGCGCTGTCCGGCGGCACCGGCCGGCGGCTGTAGGTGTCGGCGCGGAACCAGCGCAGTTCGGCGTCGGCGTCCGGCCATTCGTCCGCCGGCCGCCCGACCAGATAACAGCGGTCATGCCCCATCGCGATGCATTCCAGTTCGCGGAACACCATCGGCCGGCCGAAGAAGGTGGAGGCATAGCCCGATGCATATCCCGCCTGCTGCCATCCCGCCGGATGCGCGCCGATGCCCATTTCCTGCACATGGGACGCGCATTCCGCCGAATTGTGCCAGACATATTCGCCGTAGAAGCGCCCGCCCTCGAAATCCGCCTCGAACGCCAGTTCCTCGACCTGCACGGCCCCCTTCAGCGCATGGAATTGCGGACCGGCGCGATAGATGTCCTCCAGGCTGCCGCGATGCCGCAATTCCTGCGCGAGCTGCGCATCCGCGACGCCAGTGCCATAGCCGATGCGCGACATCAGCATGCGCGCGCTTTCATAGCCTAGCGCGCGCACCAGTTCGCGCCGCAACTGGCCGAGAACGATGTCGTCGACCAGCAGCATCCGCCGCTTGCCCAGGCGGATCTCCGCGCTTGCGGGGTCGAAATGGAAGCTGTCGCGCAGGTCGGCAAGGTCGCGGTCCCCGGTGGGCGCGACTCCGCCATCGTGAAATGCGGTCCCCAGTCCCGACTTGCCCGATGCCGATCCGCCTGCCCGCGCCATGCCCCACTCCTGTCGATTATTCGACAATCATAGGGGAAGAAGCAGATGATTTTCAACAGTCCGATCCTGTTCCACCCCCATCCAAGGGGTCGTGCGCGGCATGTCCTTCCCACCCCTTGTCCGGGAAGAACGGGATTTCGGCCCGCTTATGCGGAACGGACGGGGCGGAGACGCGCAATCTGGCACGCTGCTTGCTGAACGATCCGCATCAGCCGCCATCCGTGCGGCGACCATGGGAAAAGGATCATCATGTCTGCAAAGAGCCTGTACCTCAAGCGCGCCTGGTACGTCGCCGCCCTCTCCAGCGAAATCGATGCGACGCAGCTTTTCCACCGCCGGATATTGGGCATGTCGATCCTGATCTACCGCGATGCGCGGGGAGAGGCGGTCGCACTTCAGGACCGCTGCCCGCACCGCTTCGCCCCGCTTTCCATGGGCAGCCGGGTGGGCGACGCCATCGCCTGCCCCTATCATGGACTGCGGTTCGACGCGGGCGGGCATTGCGTCCACAACCCGCACGGCCGCGGCCAATTGCCCAAGGGACAGGTCGTGCGCAGCTTTCCGCTGATCGAACGGCACGGCTTCCTGTGGATCTGGATGGCGGAGGAGGCCGCCGATCCCTCGTTGCTTCCCGACTTCGCGCCGCTGGATGAGGGCCATGCCAACGGCGTCGGTCACACCTATATGAAGTTGCCGGTCGATTACCGGCTGATCCTGGACAATGTCATGGACCTCAGCCATGTCGACTACGTCCATGGCGAGATCATCACGACGCGCGGACAATTGTCGCCGCTGATCCCGCAGGTGGAGGAAACGGATCACAGCGTTTCGGCCAGTTGGGACTACAGCCAGACCCCGCCCATCGGAATCTTCGCCCCCTTCCTGCCCCGCCCGGAGGAGACGGCGCGGCACAGCATCCGCGTCACATGGACGGCGCCCGCCAACATCCAGTTGTCGATCGCGGCCGCGCAGGACGATGTGCCCTTCGAACAGGGCGTCAGCCAATATGACCTGCACAGCTGCACGCCCGGCGACGAGAATGAGACCCATTATTTCTTCGCCACGCGCCGAAACCATGCGGAAGAGGATGGAGACTATAACAGGTTCAAGACGGCGGCCATGCACGCGGCGTTCGAGACGGAAGATGGCCCCATCATCGCCGCGAGCCAAAGGGAGATGGGGGGCGAGGAATTCTTCGACCTCAAACCCATGCTGCTGTCCAACGATCTGGCGGCCGTGAAGGTACGCCGACAGCTGCAACGGGCGATAGATAATGAAAATGCGACTTCAAGTGGATGGGGCCGCGCCGTTGCCCGGTCCTGAACCAAAATAGTCGGGCGGCGCCGGGATTTCGCGCTTCATCGGCAAGAAGCGCCGGGCGTCAGGCGCGAAAACAGGTCGGCATCAGGGATTTACTTCCGGGCGGGCGACAAGTTCGCCTTCCCCTGCCGGCAGGGGCGGCGGCATCAACTCCCGGATCACGCCCCAATAGCTCTGCGTGACGTGCGCTTCCGCCGCATAGACCGGATCGGTCATCAGATGCGCGTGCAGCCGGCGCAGATTGGGCCAGGGCACCGACGGGAACAGATGATGTTCCAGGTGATAGCTCACGTTGAAGGGCGCGATCAGGAACCTGTCGAGCAGGGTGGGGATGACCGTGCGCGTGCCCTTCAGCTCGCTTTCGTCGGAGACGCCGTTATGCTCCGCCATTGCCCGGATCCGATTGAAGACATTCGCCCAGATGAACTGCGGGATCAGCAGGAGCCCCAATATCTTCCAGCGATAGGGCGACAACAGGATCAGGCCGTAGAAGAGCAGCGCCCACAGCACATAGCGGATGCGCAGGCCCAGGGGAAAATCATAACCGAAGCGCCCGGGATTGTGGAAATTGGCGAAGGGCGCCCAGACACGGCTGTCCCGCGCCATGCGATAGAGGTTGAGGCCGGTCACGCTGCGGACCAGCAGCCAGGCCATGGCAGCGGCGCTTTTCGGGAAATGCTGGTCGGAATCCCGCCGCTGGACACGATAATCGCGGTCGCGCAGCGTGTTGGTGTAGCGGTGGTGATGCAGGTGATTGGCGCGGTACAGGTCGACGCTGAAGCCGAGCGGATAGGCGACGAATATGTCCCCTATCAGGTCGTTGAGGCGCCGGTTGCTGAACAGCATGCCGTGACATGCATCGTGCATCATCACCGCCAGGCACTGAATGCGCGTTCCGATGACGATGCCGGCCAGCAGGTAAACCGGAATTCGGTCGACATGGATGGCGATCGCCCCGGCCCCGATCGCTATTGCCCATTGGAGGACGAGCAGCAGAGCGTTGCGGCGATCGTCGACGACGGAAAGATCGCGGATCAGCGCCAAAGTGCCCCGCCGCGAATATCGATAACCGGGGGGACGCTCCTTGGCGCTTTCTTCCATGGGAGTAGGTCTCCGAATGCAACATCAAACCGTCGCGGACGCTATGATCGGTGCGATCCGGCGTCAAGCTCGCTCCTGATGCGGGCGCTCGCGCAGCGCATCGGATCGCCCGCCGCCGCGGGCCAGTTTTCCTGAAGGGCGGACAACCGGTCCATCGCGCCCGTTCCACAAAAGGCCGGGCCGGCGATTGCCGCCATGCCGGATGGTGATAAGGATGGCTTATGCCCGCCTCGGAACCACTTGACCGCCGTTCGCTCACCCTTGCGGCGCTGTCCACCGTGGTCGAATGGTATGATTTCACCCTGTTCCTCTACCTGGCCACGGTGCTGGCGCGCGTGTTCTTCGTGGGCGGGAATGCGATGCTCACGACGCTGGCGGGGTTTGCGGTCGCCTATCTGATGCGGCCGCTGGGCGCGATGGTGTTCGGGCATTTCGGGGACCGGCATGGGCGAAGGGCGACGCTGCTCCTGTCCATGGCCTTGATGACGGTGGCGATGCTGCTGAGCGCCCTGCTGCCGACCGTGGCGCAGATCGGCCCGCTCGCCGGGATATTGCTGCTGGCGCTGCGGTGCGTGATGGGATTTGCGGTGGGCGGCGAATATACCGGCGTCGTCGCCTATCTGCTGGAAGGCGCGGCGCCGCATCGTCGCGCGCTCGTCACGTCGATGGCGGCGGCGACCAGCGAGGTCGGCGGGTTGCTGGCCGCGGGCGCGTCGGCGCTGACCGTGAGCCTTCTTCCCGCTCCGGCGCTTGAAAGCTGGGGCTGGCGATTGCCGTTCCTGTTCGGCGCGGCGCTGGCGGGCACGATCCTGCTGGCCCGCGCGGCGATGCGGGAATCGCCCGAGTTCGCGCTTCATCGCGCGGCAGGGACGCTGGTGAGCAGGCCGCTCGGTCATGTGGTATCGCGCCATGGAGCAGGCGTGGCGAGGGGCTTCGCCATCTCGGCCCTGGGATCGATCACCTATTATGTCGGCATCACCTACCTGCCGATCCATCTGGTCTCGTCTGGCGGGCTCAGCGAGACGGAGGCGCTCAAACTGGCGACCGTCGCGGCGGTCGCGGTGATTGTCGTGACGCCGTTCGTGGGCCTGGCCGCCGACCGGTTCGGGCGCCGCCCGGTGCTCGTCGCGCTGGCCGTCCTGTCGGCTGCGCTGCCCTATCTGTCCTTCCGACTGCTCGCCGGAGCGGGAACGTCGTCGGCGCTGGCCGGCGCCGTGGTGCTCGCCGCTTTGGCGGGCGGCGTCAGTGCCGTGGGCGCGGTGACGACGGCCGAACAGGTTCCGGCCGAAGGGCGGCTGAGCGGGCTAGCCCTTGGCGCCACGACCGCGACCGCATTGTTCGGTGGCCTGACGCCGTGGCTCGCGCAACTGCTGACGGAGCGAACAGGATCGACCGCGGCGCCGGGCATCATGATCGCGCTGGTGTCGCTGGCGGTGCTTCCCGTGCTGCTGACGCTTCCCGAGACGCGGCCGCCACGAGGCTGAACCTCAGAGACCGAAGCGCCCCTCGGAATTGGGGCCGTCCAGAAATTGCAGGCCGTGAAGCTGGGCTTTGGATGCCCCTGCCCGCGAAAAATCTTCCCAACGCCTTTCGCGACAGCAGGGCTATTGCCTGATCGGGGGCAACTGTGCTCATCGGGGGCAGCGCGCCATGGGAAGATCGCATCCTCCCGCTTTCGTCGGCGCCCGGCAGAATGAGGACTGGCAATGCATGCGATCCCGAAGCTTTCCCCCGCAACCATCGCCATAGAAGGATCGCAGGAGCGCTTTCCCGTTCGCAGGATATTCTGCGTCGGTCAGAATTACGCGGACCATGCGCGGGAAATGGGGTCCGATCCGGACCGGGCGCCGCCCTTCTTCTTTTCAAAGCCGTCGGACGCCGTCGCGGCGAATGGATCGCGCCTTCCCTTTCCGCCCTTGACGAGCGATCTGCATCATGAGGTCGAACTTGTGGTGGCGCTGGGTTCCGGCGGTGCGAAGATCGGCGCCGAACAGGCGAGCGCGGCCATCTGGGGTTGGACTGTCGGCCTCGATCTCACACGCCGCGATCTGCAGTCGGAGGCGAAGAAGGCGGGCCGCCCCTGGGACATGGCCAAGGGGTTCGACGATTCCGCACCCGTCGGAGACCTGCGCCCCGGTCTGCCGCCGTCGTCGGGGGCCATTTCGCTGGCTGTCAACGGAGAGCTTCGCCAGTCCGGCGACCTGTCCCAGATGATATGGTCGGTGCCCGAAATCATCGCCAATCTTTCGACCTATGTGGCGCTCGCCCCCGGCGATCTCATCTTCACCGGTACGCCCGCTGGAGTGGGGCCGATAGGAAGAGGCGACAGGCTGGTCGCATCCATCGACGGACTGCCGCCGCTGGAAATCTCCTTCGAGGATTGAATGCAGGCCCGCGCGCGCTGCATCCGTTCGCCGGCCTAATCGATCGTATAGGGTTTCAACCGGGCGCAAGCCGATGCGCGCATCGCCCGGCACCCGTTCAACGGACAGTCACCGACAAGGAGAGGAGCGCGACGGACACAGCCGCGCATCCTTCCTGCGCCATGCCCTCAGGCGTCGAAGCCGGGCGACTGGCGCTGCGCCTTGCGGAGCGCGGCCTCCCAGACGAGGTCGTAATGCGACCTGGCGCCTTCGACCGGCTTGCGCTCGCGGCTCATCTGGCGGCGGACTTCCTCCTGCGCGGCTTCCGGGGCGATCAGCACCCTGTCGCGGCCCACGGCAAGGCTGCGGACCTGCGCCTTGCAGGCTTCCTCCAGATGATAGATGCCGCTGAACGCCTCGCCCGGCGTCGAACCCAGCGCCAGCGTGCCGTGATTGCGCAGCAGCATGACATTGGTGTCGCCCAGGTCGGCCACCAGCCGTTCGCGTTCGTCCAGATTGAGCGCCACGCCTTCATAATCATGGTAGGAAAGGCGCGGGATCAGGGCCAGGGCGCGCTGGTTGAGCGGCAGCAGCCCTTCGGCATGGGCCGACACCGCCATGCCGTCGGCGCTGTGGAAATGGGCGATATAATGGGCATCGTCCCGCGCGCCGTGGATCGCGCTGTGGATCACATATCCGGCATAGTTGATGCCATAGTCGCTTTCCCCGATGACATTGCCGTCGAGGTCGACCTTGACCAGGCTGGAGGCGGTGATCTCATCGAACATCAGGCCGAAGGGGTTGATCAGGAAATGATGCTCCGGCCCCGGCACGCGCGCCGAGATATGGGTGTAGATGAAATCGTCCCAGCCATAGAGGGCGGACAGGCGATAGAAAGCGGCAAGATCGACGCGGACCTTCCATTCCGCTTCGCTGATGCCCGACTGGCGGAAACGGTCGTCCTTCAAGACTGTGGCCATGGCGCTGCTCCTTTGCGCGATATTTTAGGGAGGCGGCGGGACACCGCCCAATGAGAATGACTTATCGATCGATTGGCGACGCTCATGCGGGGAACAATCCTGCGTCCACGATCGAGGCGACGTCGATATGGGCCGGCAGCTCGCCATCGGCATGGAAGCGGTCGACCACCCGTTGCAACGGCTTCACCACCGTCGCGTCGGGCGGGATCAGCAGCGGGTTCTGCCGTTCCACGATCAGGGCGGCGAGTTTGGGGTCGACCTTCGTCTGCCGGACGAAGATACGGGCATAGTCGGCGGGATGCGCCTGCGACCACAGGCTCGCCTTGCGGAGGCGGGCGAGGACGTCGCGCAGGGCTTCGCGCTTCGCCGGGTTGTCGAGCGCCGCTTGCGACGCGGCGATCAGGGTCAGGCCGCTGTTGATCCCCTCCCCGTTGCGCAGCACGCGCGCGCCGCGCTGTTCGGCCGCGAGCTGGTAGGTGCCGAAGGTCGCCCACGCCTCTATCTGCCCGGCGGCGAAGGCGGCGGCGGCGTCATTGGGCATCATGAAGCCGATGCCGACCTTTCGCCGGTCGAGCTTCGCTTCCTTGAGCGCTTCGAGCAGCAGATAATGGGATATGCTGCCCCTCGCGCTCGACACGATCACGCGCTTGCCCGCAAGGCCCGCGACGGACCGGATCCGAGAGTCGCCGGGCACGAGAATGCCGATGTCCCTGGTCGATGAAATCGAACCCGCGATGATCTTCAGCGGCACGCCGGCCGCGGCGGCCAGCACGACCGGCAGGTCGCCCGCCGGAGCGGTGTCGACCGCCCCGGCGTTAAGCGCCTCCAGCAGCGGCGCGGCGCCGACGAAATTCGCCCATTGCACGTCATAGGGCAGGTCGTTCAGGGCGCCCGCCGCCTCCGCCTTCGACTCCAGCAGATGGACCTGGTCGCCCAGCACCAGTTTCGTGCGGCCGCTTTTCCCCGCGCAGGCGGCGAGGCCGAGGGCGGCCGCCCCCGCCAGGAAGGTGCGGCGATCAGAAAGCAAGCGCGATCCGTCCATAATAATAGCCGCCTGCGGGGTTGAAGGGCGACGGGCCGTAATAGCCCTGCCCGGTCTGGGGATTGCCCGGCCCGTTGGTTTCCGGGCGGACGTCGAACAGGTTGGTGGCGCCCACCGAAAGCGTGGCGAATTCCGTCACCTTCGCGCTGACGCTGGCGTCGGTGATGACCTTCGCCCCGAAATGACGGTCGTCGCCCGCCGCCGTGCGCTGCGTATATTTGCCGTAGCGGGTGGCGGTGAGGCTGAAGCCGAAAATGCCCTTGCTCCAGTTGAGCGTGCTGACCAGTTTCGTGTGTGGCTGGAGCACTTCCAGCTCACCGATCTTGTCGCCGCCGAAGAAGACCGAACCCGCCCCCAGCAGCGAAGCGCCGGTGGGACCGAAGAGTTGCGACGGGGTGGCGACGACGTCCGTCACCTTGGTCTTCGAATAGTTGAAGGCGAAGGTCAGGCCCAGCTTGCCCAGATCGCCCAGGTTCCTCGAATAATCGGCCACCAGGTCGAAGCCCTTGGTCGTGGTGTCGGCGGCGTTGATGAAATATTCGGCCTGTTCGATGTCCGACAGGCCATTGGCGGCGAGGATGGCGGAAATGCCGGGCCCGAACAGACGACCGGTGCGTTCGATCCGGTTCTTGATGCGGATATAATAGCCGTCCAGCGTCACCGACAGGGACGGCGTGGGCGTAAAGACGAAGCCCAGCCCGGCATTCCAGGTCTTTTCCGCCTTGAGCGGCTTCGCGCCCAGCAGCTGGCCGACCGCGGAATCCGCCGTCACCAGCTTGGCGACGGTGGGCCGCAATTCGGTCTGCCCGGTCTGCGCGTTGAAGAAGGAGGAAGTGCGCCCGTCGGTCTGGGCATAGCCGATCTGCGTCAGCGACGGCGCGCGGAAGCCGGTGCCCACCGTGCCGCGAACGGCGAAGGTGGGGCTGACCTCATAACGGCTGTTGAGTTTCAGGCCGACCGGACTGCCCGAACCGTCGCTATAATGTTCGGCGCGGATCGCGGCGCCGATATACCAGGCGTCGAGCGGATAGATGCCGAGATCGACATAGCCCGCATAGACCTTGCGGCTGATGTCGGCTTCATCGGCGGGGGAGAGGACGATGCCCCCCTGCACCACCGGCGAGGCGGTGACGCCGACATTCCAGTCATATTGCTGGTCGCCGGGACGGAAGCTGTATGTGGCCGGTTCATAGGCCAGCGGATCGCCCGCGAAGGTGCGGAAACGATCGAGCCGATATTCGCCGCCGATGGAGATTTGCAGCGGTTGGGCCAGGCCGATCTCAACCTCCCGGTGAAGATCGACATTATGGGTCCATTGCCGGGATACTAAATTTCGACGCACATGGTTGAAGATTAAAGATTTGCAAAATTCCAAAATTTGCAGATCCAACAAGATTACCAACAACCTTATGGAACCTACTTCGACTTCTATAAATCCCTTGGTTCTTTGGGTCAATACCAACAAATTTTCGTTCTTGTCGAGGTGATGGACGAATCCCGAATTTAGACCTAACTTCCAAGCCGGGGGACTTGATGCCGAAGATCTAAATCTCGGAAGGCTACGCCCAACAGACCAGCTAGACCGCTTTGAATGAAACGCAGCTGGCGCAACGATACTCGCCCGTCGCGATCTCGATTGGACTTTCCCGGGCCGGGCCACATCGTCAACCCGATGGAGCGCTAAGTGCCTCATGCACTTGGTCGGCTGATGATCAGTACGCTCATCGATCCGATCTGGCGCGGAACATAGACATCGTCGACATAGACGGCCAGCACCGGTTCCTGGATAGGGTCGCTTTCGCCCACGCTGGTGAGATTGCGCTGCTCCAGCAAGTCGGGCGTGAAGGCCGAAATGGCGATAGCTGTCTTTTGCAGATCAGTCGCCCGGCGTTCAGCGGTGACGATGATTTCACCCCTGGCATGAGCATTGTCTGTGGGCTGTAGCTGGGCTTGGGAGGTTTCAAGGACCATAGGAAACAAGACACATAGGGTGCCCGCCAGAAGAAGCTGATCGGAAAATTTCATACTTTGCCCTGCCAAAGCTGCCCCGCGCAGCACAAATTATCTACTATATTAATAGACAATTTGGTCAATTGATTCGTGGCGGTTCACCCATAAGCTACGCTCAAGGTTGCGCGGGTTAGCCGATGCCTTCGCCATTCTTGGATTTAATGTAATTTTGGTCCCTAGCAAGCGACCGATGATGTTTTTCGCGTGAGCGCAAGTTTCTAGGAGTGGCGGTCAGCTTAGGCTTCCCTCGCGCGCAAGCGGAGGTCGCGCTCGTTCGTGATAAACGGTCAGTCATAGGTGGAACGCAAGACCGCAGCCGAAATCGCGAAATTCACTAAATCTTAGAGACGAATTTCCGCTACTGGCTGGGAACGCAAAGTCTTCCGCACAATCGCAGGACGGCGAGACCGTATGCCAGCGACTGGGCAGCGATGTGGCTGAAACAACAGTATTAGACTTCCTGAAACGTCTTGAGACGGAGGCAGTATTCAAAAACGCACGTACATCGCTGCATATTCAAAATAAGTTAATAACATTAAATGTCGAGACCAACAAAATATCCAAGAACTATATTGTACTCTTAACGAGCTAATGAAGCCACATGATACCGAAGTCAATATTTTCTCGCTCCACGTTTTTCACGAATGGATTTTTGATATCCACCGATACTCAAAATCCGTCTCCCAATTTCTTTGATCGATTGCAAACCTCTGGATCGCAACGGCGCCCGGTTTGGAGATTTCAAGAGATCGCCTCGCCGGCACCCGCATGATCAGATGGCGTCCCACGACCCCCAGTTCGCCGCGATCCACACGCTACAATGTATCAAACCACGAAATCTCGCCATGGCTCATCTCCACCACCGTCATAAGCGCGTCCTCACTGCCAAATCGTTGCCCTAGTGAAGAGCCCCTCCGCTTCAATAGCAATGGCATTGTGCCTAAACGAATGATCGCCCGCTCTCCATCGATCCGCAGCAGAAAGCGTCGCTGCTGAGCGCATTCGACCTGCAAAGCCACCGCCGATCTTGCTGCGACTGGGTGAAACGGGAATAAGAGCAGTGCAGCCATAACGGAGCAGAGAAATTGCCTGGAACCGACCACTACTCGCACCTTTCATGGCTTCGAAATAGCGTGTCGCCTTAATCCCCAGACGTTTCAGGGGTGCCATTCGCCAATGCATCCGTAATCATGGCTGCCAAGGTTTCTTCTGCTCGACTGCGTACGCCGACGTCCTTGGAAAGCAGGTCGCTGCGCACCCATTGTGGCGCACGCTCGACCACGCGCAATATTATCGCCTGTGTCTGATCGCCCATTTCCTACGCCTATGGCCGCATGGCGTGCTTGACGCAACAAGGCATTACTATTCAAACCAAAAGACATCCGCAAATCTGCGATCGCCTCGGCCCTTATCGCCGAAAGCTGCTGACCACAGGCTCCCACTCATTTTATCCAGCGCGCCCGCAAGGACCGCGTCTGTCGAGATATTATAGCCCATAAGAACGAATCAGTGGCCCGTGCGAGAGTTAGCTCGATGCCAAGCTGCGCCGTACAGAGGATAACATCCATGACGAGCTTTACGCTGTGACCACTCCAACCGGTAGCCAGCTTTTTTGGCGCTTTCGAGACAGCCTGTCATGCTGAAATATATTGTCGCGATTTACGGCTTATCGGGCACAATCTATGATCTGCGTGAGGCAGCAACGACGTTTCCCAGTTTGCATTGCCCACTTTGTCTCGTGAGAGATACTGAGGCAAAGGTGACATTGGAGAAAATGGTACCGTTAGCTCTATATTGAAAATAATCTGATGAAATAATATATATTCAGTTATAATCAAAGAGGTAAATTCAATGTCAAATTGCGACTATGATCTCATTCCTCCCCATGTCGCCGAAGAAGCGGCAATATCCCTTCGACTATTCGATCGTGTCACAATTTCGGAATGTCCGCAGGAAACCCTTATTCCCCAAATACATGAAACTTTAGGTCCTATTACTTGGGTAACCAATATCTTTATGGCTCATCAAGGGGGCTGGCTGCTGACCCGCATGGAGGACATACAGACAATTTTGCGGGATGGAGAGAATTTCACAAAGCGTGGGATGGGCAAGTTCGCGCAATCCATTGGCGAAGACTGGCTGGTCATCCCTACCGAGACAGACCCGCCCGCTCACGGGCAGTATCGCGAAGCGCTCAATCCCTATTTCGCGCCCCAACGCATGGCCGCGATGCGCGACAATCTGCACGAGCGTGCCATCACGCTGATCAACAGCTTCAAGGATCGCGGCCATTGCGATTTCGTGCATGAATTTTCCGAAAAATTTCCGATTTACATCGTGCTCGATTTACTCGGCTTGCCTCAAGAAAGATTGGAGGAGTTCCTTCAATGGGAGAAGGAGATTCTGCACACCAAAACGCTGGAAGCCCGTGCGAGCGGCGTGCGTAAGGTAAAGGCCTATCTTGAAGAACAAATCGCCGACCGGCGCGCTAATCCGCGCGATGATTATATCAGTCGCATTTTCGACTATGAGATAGACGGCCGGAAATGGAATGATGCCGAAATTTTCGGCCATTGTTTCAACCTTTTTATCGGTGGACTCGACACGGTTACCTCGATGCTCGGCAATATCTTCACCTTTCTTGCCCGTTATCCGGACCGGCAGGAAGAACTGCGTGAAAATCCAGGCAAGATCGT
The DNA here is from genome assembly GCF_002894065.1 of Sphingobium sp. SA916. NCBI lineage: Bacteria > Pseudomonadati > Pseudomonadota > Alphaproteobacteria > Sphingomonadales > Sphingobiaceae > Sphingobium > Sphingobium sp. SA916. Next base: position 184,882 of record NZ_LXYF01000002.1, on the reverse strand, counting down.
GCTCGCCGTCGAGGAGTTTTTCCGCGCCTTCGCACCGGTCAGCGTTTTCCGGATCGCGGCGCGCGAAATGGAAATCCACGGGCAAAAGATCATGCCGGGCGATTATGTGGCGGTTTCTACGCCCGTCGCGGGACGCGATCCAAACTTCTACGACAATCCCAATGAAATCCGCTTCGATCGCCGTGGTCAGCATATTTCATTGGGCTATGGCATCCACAAATGCCTGGGCATGCACCTCGCACGACTGGAGCTTCAAACCGCCCTTGAGGAATTTCTCAAGGCGATCCCACCATTCCGTATCAAGGACGGCTTCGAGGTCGGCTATTTCGTCGGAAACATTCTTCATGTCCCCGAGCTTCATCTTCAGTGGGACTGAAAGTGAGATAGCGATCATTCAAAATGAATAAAACGCTGCCGGCTTCATGGCCGGCAGCGTTTTATTCATTGAACGAAAACTCTCTAAATTCGCGGCCGATTTTGGTAAAATCTAGCTCTCGCAGATTGCAAGCAGCGTCTTCTTGAGCAGCGTCTTGGTATGGCTGGTGATCGGCGATACCGCATCGGCGCCCGCCGCCAGTTCTTCAGCCAGCGCGAGGTCCTTTTCGCCGATGCCGGCTTGGCTGGCGAAGAAGGCACGCCGGGCTGCATCCCCCGGATTATTGCGGAAGTCGACGAAACCCGCCATCGGCGGGGTGAGATTGCCGTTGCGCTTCATCACGGTGAGCAGCTTGTCCATCGGCACGCCCGACGCCTCCGCCACATTGGCAACCTCTATACCCAACATGATGCCGCACCAGGAAACGAGGTTGTTGCAGATCTTGAGGGCCATTGCCGATCCGAGCGGACCGATATGCATCGTGTTCGTCGAAAAGGCGTTGAGCACCACCTGGACGCGGGCGGCGACGGACTCCTCGCCACCAGTCATGCAGAAGACGAAGGGACCGTCCTTGCTCATTTCGGTGCGCGTAACCGGAGCATCGATGACGTCGATACCCAGGGGGGCAGCGCGCTCGGCGATATGCTGCGCGGTCTTCGGCTTGATCGTGCTGTGGATGAGCAGGATCGCTCCCCGCTTCATCGCGGGCAGCAGTGCATCGACGCATTCCAGTACCTGCGTGTCGTCCCGCACGCAGATGCCGACGGCGTCGGCATCCTCGCCGACCTCCGCCATGGAAGCGGCGAGCTTCGCGCGGCCCTCGAATTTCGCCAGTGCCTCGGGAAACACGTCGTAAACGGTAAGGTCAAGCGGCAGTTTGGCAAGTTCCCGCGCCTGATCGCCGCCCATGCTGCCCAGACCGATGAAACCAATTTTCCTGATAGTATCTGTCATGAAATATCCCTCAGGCCTTCTCCAAGTTCGCGAATGAGGTAACCACTCCGAACGACCTTCGTAAATCCCAAACGGGGGCTGCATGAATGCCAAACCATTGCGGAAGCGCCAAAGCCGGTCGCTCCGGGACTAGCTTTTCGGTCCGAAACGAAAGGTCGCGCCGATACCCCACGTAAAGGGATCGCCGATATAATCGATCGCCGTGCCCAGTGTCGGCAACTGATCGGCGAAGGCACGGGTTACATATTTCTTTCCGCCAATATTGCGGCCAAAGATCGACAGCTCAAGATTGGGATCTTCGATCTGCAAGGCGATGCGCCCACTCAAAAGCCCATATCCCGGAATGCTATTGATCCGGTTGGCAATGGCAACCGCATCACGATAGGCTTGCGGACGCCGCGGATCGGCGGTGAACAGACCGAAATTCTGTTTGCCGATATAGGCGTAGTTTGCGTAGATCGAGAGTTCGCCAAATGGGGTCGGCACCTTCTGCGTGGCCGATATGCCGAACTGCTTCTTGGGCATTTGCGGCAGAGCCTCGCCGCTGCGATCGACCGAACAGCGGACCGAACCTGCGGCGGTGCCGGCGACGCAATCCGACACGTTGGCGCCGGCGACGGGAACGAACTGCTGCTGTTCGACGAAAGTGCCGGAGACATATTTGCCGTCGAGCAGGGCGAGATTGCCGGAGAGCAGCATCCCTTCCCAGGGAACGGCGCTTATTTCAAGTTCGCCGCCATAGACACGCGCATCGCCCGAGTTGCGGAGGAATTGCGTGGTTGCACAGGCAAGCGCGCCCGGTGGGGTGATGCAGTCGGAAGCATTGCGCTGAACGTCCGACTGCCAGGAATGGAAAGCGGCGGCATTGATGCGCAACCGGTTATCCAATGTGCTGAACTTGACGCCGAGTTCAACGTCCCTGACCTTCTCCGGCTTGAACGGCGGTGTCGCGGCCGAACCATTGCGCATATTGAAGCCGCCGGCCTTGGATGCGGCGCTCGTCTTCACATAAGCAAAAAGGCTGTCGGTGATTTCCACATCGATACCCGCCGTCCAGGCGGGGTAATTATATTTGACCGAACGTGGCAGGCTGCAAGGCGCAACGAAGTCGGGATTCGAGACCAGTTCGGGCGCGCAGGTGTTGGCGGCAAGGTTCGTTCTGTTCATCAGAACAACCTCCCGCTTATCCCATGTCCAGCGGACGCCGCCGGTGAGACGGATCTTGTCGGTCAGACGGTAATAGCCCTGGCTGAACAGGCCGACCGAGACATTCTTCACTGTGCCGTAATTCAGGCCGAAACCGAAATTGGGTGCGGGGGCTGCGGGTGCAAACGACCCGAAGGTCTGCGATACGGACGATTCACGGCCGCTTTCCGTCGAATAATAGCCGCCGAGAATATAGCTGAAGCGGTCGCCCAATTCCCCGGAGAACTGAAGTTCCTGCGAATATTGATCGGACTTGTAGGCGCTTTCGGCCGCCAGAATCTGGGCAGGAGTGCCATCGAGTTCGTTCAGGCCGATCGCGTTGCTGTAACGATAGGCAGAGATCGATTTCACGGTGACGGAACCGATTTCGCCATCGATCGTGAGATTGCCGCCATAGGCTTCCAGCCTGTTATAGGCGTTTCGGCCGCCTGCGGTCAGAAAACCGTAATTGGACCCGACCGGCGGATTGGTGCTGAATGGAATGCCATAGGCATCGTACCAATGGGCTTTGCTGTGCAGATAGGGCGCGAGGGGGGTTGCGGCGTTGATGGCGCTGATCGCCGCGCTCGCGCCCGGATTGACCGCTGCAAGACCGACGAACTGGCCATGATCCTTGATGATATTATAATCGCCGCTAAGCGTGGCGGACCAGTTGTTGCCGGCGGGCGCCCAACGTAATTTGGCGCGGGCATAATGGCTGTTGCGGTCCTTAAGTTCGCTGTTCGAGGTCAAATTCCGGGCATAGCCGTCGTGATCCACGAAATCATAGACGAAGCGCGCCGCCAACTCCTCGCCCATCAATGGCACGTTGAGAACCGCGTCGACATTGCGATAATCATAGTTGCCGCCCTGAATGCGGAACTGCCCTCCGAAATCGCCCGTAGGATTGGCCGTGACGATGTTGAGCGCGCCGCCGGTGGTGTTGCGACCGAACAACGTGCCCTGGGGGCCACGCAGAACCTCGACCCGCTGCAGGTCGATGAGATCGGCCGAACCCTGCGAGGGGCGCGGAATATAAACGCCGTCGACATAGGTTGCGACGGAAGGATCGTTGGCGACGCCCGGATTCAATGCCGGCATGCCGCGGATGGAGATATAGACGAAGCCCGAACCGCCCGGGGCGCCGGTCGCGATCGACAGGCTCGGCGCGGTGCGCTGCAGGCCCGCCACATCGCCGACCTGCGCCTGTTTGATCATTTCGGTCGACAGTGCGGTGACGGCGACCGGCGTGGTCTGGATATTTTCTTCGGTCCGCCTGGCGGTGACCACAATGTCCTCGATTCCCACAGGTCCGGTCTGGTCCGCCGCCATTGCCGGCACGCTAGCCGCGAAAACCGACAAGCTCGCCAATGCGGTCGTCTGGATCCATTTACCTGAAGCCATTTCATCCCCTCCCTGAGCGTTGAATTCGGGCAGGATGCTTTTTCACCTCATGCCCATGCGACAGAGCGCTAACATCAGGAACCGGCGCGGAGAACCGGCTTGAGCGCCATGTCATGCCGGCGATCAAACTAATGTCCTCTTCGCGATGCTTTGGAGATTTTCCGACCAGTCGGCCATGAACGCAATGACGGTTTCGCGATGGGATGTCCGGTTTGCGCGATATGATTGCGAGTCGACGTGCTGCGGACAAGGCCCCATAATGTCCGCTCATGACCGGGTTCAATGACCAGCATGGAAGGCAAGCTCTGAACGCAGGCGCGACACACATGGATCGGGTGCAGTCGCCTTTGCATGCTCCGCGTTCGAACCTGCCGATTTTGTCATATCCTGCTTTGCGGCGCAAACAGGCGCGAATGGAAAGGGACGGAAGGAGCAATGGCAGGCGGGCGACCTATGATGCAGTCAACGGGCACCATCCTTCCATGCCAGCCGCTCACCGTCTCCTATTTCCATGTCGAGAACAGCATCATCGCGAACGGCATTCGTGCCGATATCCGGCATTTTGCGTGGGAATGCAGCTGTGACGCCAGGTTCGAGCCGAACAGTCACTATCTCGACTATTCGCTCGGCCCGCGCGCGCGCGGGGCGCGTCTGCTGCCCGACGGCAAGCGCCATGCGCCACCCTTTGGCGAGGTTTCCTACCTGCCAAAGGGGAGCCAGTTTGAAGCGCGCTGCGAACCCAGCGAATATCGCATATTCTGTTTGACCTTCGAAAGCCTGACAGCCGATCAGCTCTTTCAGAATGAGGTAATGCCTTCGTCATTGCCCCCCTGTTTCGACGTCAAGGCGCCGTGGGTCCGTCAGGGCCTCGCCCGCCTCGCCCAGGAAGTGCGCAATCCCGGTTTCGCGCCCGACATCATGGTCGAAACCATTGCGTTGTCGCTGGTCATCGACCTGTCTCGTCACCTTCAGATCGCTCACAAATGCGATGACACCGCCGATCCACGAATGGCGGGCTGGCGCCTGCGCCGCCTTCAGGAGCGTATCGAGGCGGGACTGGCGGGGCCATTGTCGATCGTCGATCTGGCCGAAGAATGCGGCGTCAGTTCACGGCATCTGATGCGGACCTTCAAGAACACGGTCGGGAAGACCCTGGGCAGTTACATTGCCGATGCGCGGATTGCGCAGGCCAAGCGAGAACTGGTTCAGGATGGCGCCCTTATCAAGGTCGTCGCGGGCAATTGCGGTTTCCAAAGCGTCGCGGCCTTCAGTGCCGCCTTCCGCAAGGCGACCGGCCTCAGCCCCCGGGGTTTCCGGCACGAGATGCTGCGCGGTTGACGCTGGAGCGGTTATCCGATGCAATCAGATAACCGCTCCAGAACCAATTTGACCGGTCAGACCTCATGCGCCCACAGATCACAGTCCCGGGCCATGGGAATATTCAGTCCCATTGCAGGTGGAGATCCGGCACATGCAGAATATTGCCCACGAAATACGGCACTTTGAAGCCGTCCTTGATCCGAAATTCCGGCAAAGTCGTGACGAATTCCTCGACCGCGATTTGCAGTTCCAGCCGCGCGAGATGCATCCCCAGACATTTGTGAATACCGCTGCCCAGCGACATATGCGGCGCCTTACGGTCGAAGCGAATGGCCTGAGGATCATCGTAGAAGGCCGGATCGCGACCAACCACGGGTGAGCTGAAGGCCACATAATCCCCAGGCATAATCTTCTGCCCCTGAATTTCGATGACCTTCGTCGCGATGCGGAAGGCCGTGACCGGCGCGAAGGCGCGGAGGAATTCTTCGACCGCGAGGACGATCAGCGACGGATCAGCGCGCAGTTCGTTCTGCTTATCCGGGTGAGACGCCAGATAGTTGAAGATATTGCCGAGCAGCGACGTAACCGTGTCCAGTCCACCGATATACAGGTTGAAACAGTGCCCCAGAACCTCGTCATCATTCCACAGGCGGTCATCCACCTCAAAGGTCAGGACCTTGCTGATATAGTCATCGCGCGGCTGCTGGCGGCGGGCCTCAATCTCCTCCAGCAGATAGTCTTTCACACAGCGCACGGCGTTGCCGCGGACTTCCCAGTCATTGGAGTGGAGCATTTCCTTTTCCCATTTGAGGAATTGCGCCATTCTTTCCTGTGGTAGCCCAAGCAGATCGAGGACGATGAAGATAGGGAATTTCTCCGAAAATTCCTCGATGAAATCGCACTGAGCCCGATCCTTGAAGGCATGGATCAAGGTCCGCGCACGCTCGCGCACCTGTTCCTTCATCGCGAACATCTTCTGCGGCGCGAAATGACTGTTCAGCGCCTTGCGGTAACCGGTGTGAATGGGCGGGTCGGCTTCGGTCGGAATGACCAGCCAGTTCTCGCCGATATTCTGCGCCCATTTGCCCATGCCGTTCTTGGTGAAATTGTCGGCGTCGCGCAGCATCGCCTGCACATCCTCGGCATTTTTGAGCAGCCAGCCGGGTTGGTCACCGGGAAAGATGTTGGTGACATAGGTGACCGGCGGCAGGTCCGCATGCATGGCCGGGATCAGCACCTCCTGCGGATTGTCGTAGATCACCTGCCGGGAAAAGAGCGGCAGCGCCATCGCCAGTTCGGGTGGCACATGATCCGGAAGGGGCTGTTGCGCAGGTTTGGTCATCATATTCTCCGAAGCAAAAAGAGATAATTTCCACCCTTGCCAAAGACAGGTGCGGTCCTGGTCATCCGATCGAGACTGGCGGCCATGCGGATGATCCGCAATGACAGGAGGCGATGCGCATGAGCGAGGTAGAAGTGCCGGATCTGGAACAGGCGATCCGCGACAATTACCGGCTGTGGAACGAGGGAAAGCGTGACGAACTCGACCGGCTTTTCCGGGCGCTGGGCCCCCAAGGCTTTACGATCGAATATGTCGGATCGCCTGCCGTCGACGGTAGCACCGCTATGGCGGAGATGTGGGCGGAATATGGCGGAAAATGCACGACCGAGCCGCTGGAGGTGATTGTCAACGGATCGGAGGGCGCGGCCTATGTAGCCAATCGCCTGCAAACCAAGGATGGCATTGTGACGCTGCCGAGCCTCGAAACCTACAAGGTCGCCGATGGCCGGCTGACGATCCGCTATTTTCATCGGACCGCTCATTAACCCCCTGAGAACCGAAGTGCAGGCGTTGGACACAGCTAGTCCTTCGCCTGCATGAAGGCCAGCAAATCGGCATAATGGGGCTGGTGGACAAGGCCGCCGCCAGAAATGGATATATTCTCACCCGTGATGTAGCGCGCCTCGTCCGAAGCAAGAAAGGCGACCAACGCGGCGATATCATCGGGCGTACCGAATTCGGGCGTCAATATATGCCGCTGAATAATCTCCTTCAGGCCCGGCACGGTTTTTTCGAGGGCTTCAGTCAGCACCACGCCCGGCGCGATGCTGTTGCAGCGGATATTCTGCCGCCCATGCTGGGTCGCCACATATTTGGTGAGGCCGATGATCGCCGCCTTGGACGAACCATAGGCAATGCGCGCAAGATCCCCGGCGGTGCCCGAATTGGACGCAGTATTGATGATCGAACCGCCACCACCGGCGACCATATGCGGGATCGCATATTTGCATCCCAGCAAATAGCCGGTGAGATTGACGTCGAGAATCTCGCGCCAGATCCCGATCGGAATGTCGACGGCGGTGGTGTCCTGCGGACTTTTGTCCGGATCGGTCATCGCCGCATTATTATGTAATATGTCGAGCCTCCCGAAATGGTCGACGGTGCGATCAACCATCGCCTTTACCGACTGCGGATCGGCGGCATCAAACTGAACCGCCAGCGCCTTGTCCCCCAACGGGGCGGTCGCACGGACGGCCGCCTCCTCGAACAGATCGGCGATCACGACGCGAGCCCCCTCCGCAACGAGGCGCCGCGCGACGGCGGCACCGATACCACCGCCGCCGCCGGTGACGATCGCCACCCTGTCTACCAACCTCATCATCTTTCAAGTTCCCCGGTCATGGGCTGGCGGGAAAAAGCCGTACTGGCCATAGCTTCTCCCGCCATCCGCTTTATCCGATCAGAATTTAAACGTCGTTTCCACGCCATAGGTGGCTGGCTGACCAACATAGGCGGCTGTGATGCCCAATGTCCGATAGAGATCGGGGAAACGCCGCAGCAGATACTTCTTGTTCGTGATGTTGCGACCATAGACGGCGATTTCGACATTGGGATTTTCAAGTTGGAAGGCGATACGTCCGTTGAAAATGCCATAGCCGGGCACACGACCAAAGCGGTTTTCCGTGTCATAGGCGGCCTTTGTCGCAGCCGACGCCTGATCCGCCGCCCTGACGGCATCGAAATGCTGAGCGCCGACATAGGAATAGGCGCCGGTGACAGCAAGCGTGCCCGCTCCCAATGGAATTTTCTGCGTGGCGCTGATATTGAGCTGCTTCTTGGGCAATTGCAGCAGCGGCAAACCACTCAGGTCGACGACGCAGCCATTGACGACCCCAGCGCCGTTCGTGCAGCCGCTGCCAGCCACCACCTGAATTTCGCTGAAGCTACCCTTCACATATTTACCGTTTTGCAGCGAACCGTTGACGCTGAGCGTCATGCCTTCCCACGGCACAGCCGTGATTTCATTTTCCATGCCCCAGATACGGACCTTGCCGTTATTCTGAATATATTGGGTGACGCCGATGCCGGTGACGAAGCTGTTGACGATCGCCTGATTGTCATCCTTCCACGTGTGGAAGACCGCGGTGTTGAAACGCAGCCGGCGGTCGAAGAGATCGACCTTGAGGCCGGCTTCGACGTCTTTCACCTTTTCGGGGGCGAAGGCGGGCAGCCCCCCTGCCCGCAGGTTCCAGCCACCGGCCTTGGCCGCGCCACGGGTCGCGAGATAGAGGAAGAGATTGTCGCTGGCCTGCCAGTCGAGACCCAGATTCCAGGCCGGATAATTGAACTTGGCATTCTGCGCCTGATTACAGGTGGTGGCCGTAACCGGTTCCGTCGGGGTCACCGTACAGTTGATGCCGGTCGGCGTCCCCGCCACGGCGACATTATAGGGTCGGCCATATATCTGCGCATTATGCAGCAGGCTGTCGCGGGTGTCCCAGGTATAGCGGAAACCGCCCACCGCGCGCAGCTTCGGCGTCAATTCATAATAGGCCTGGGCAAACAGGCCGAAGGTCTTGTTGGTGACATCGGCGTTCGAATCACGGATGAGTCCGCCGAAAATCTGCGACCGACTGAATTCGTAGCCGCTCTCCTTGCCCGCATAGGCGCCCGTGATGAAGCTCAGGCTGTCGGTGATATTGCCGGAAAGCTGAAATTCCTGAGAAATATAATAGGAACCAGACCCCGCGAACGTCGCCAGCAACGGGACAGCAGTGCCATCCGTGTCGTTCTGACCATAGTTCATCGAGTGGCGATAGCCGGTGATGGACTTGAAGTTCAGGCCGCCCAATTCAACATTCAGGGTGCCGGAAAAACCGTATACTTCGAGCGTATTAAATGGCCGCACGCCATAGAGTGCCTGCGCCTCTGGAGTCAGCGTACCGATGGTGGCCGGGATCGACGTGCCGGTCGTTGTATTGCCCCACCAGTTTTCCTTGGTCAGCAGGCCCGCGGTGAGCCCCGGCTGGAAGGCCGCAGGAACGATCGCCGGATTGAAGGCCCAGAGCGCGATCTGCTGACCATGGTTGGACTGGCGGTTCCAGTCGCCCGACAGGGTCAGATCCCAGCCATTGCCCTCATATTTGAGCTTGCCGCGAACGAACTTGCTGTTGTTGTCGGAAAAGTCGCGCTTGGTGAGAAGATTGTCGCCATAGCCGTCCCGGTCGTTGATCGCCCCGCTCAGACGAATCGCCAGGCCTTCCGCAAGCGGCACATTGATATTGGCCTGCGCGCCCAGCGTACTGTAATTGCCAAATTCTGCCTTGAATGCACCGCTGAGCTGGTCGTTCGGATCGTTGGTAACGATGTTGATGGCACCACCAGTCGTGTTGCGGCCGAACAAGGTACCCTGCGGTCCGCGCAGCACTTCCAGCCGCTTGACGTCCTGAATGTCGGTCATGCCCGTCGATGGACGGGGAATGTAGATACCGTCAATGTACGTGGCGACGGCAGGATCGTTGGCGAGGATCGGCTGGAGATTGCCCTGACCGCGAATGGCGACGAAGACGATACCGTCGCCGCCTGCCGAACCACGGCCGATGACAAGGCCCGGAGCGGTGCGCTGAAGATCGACGACGTTTTCGACCTTGGCGGTCGTCAGCGCTTCGGGCGTAAGCGCGGTGACAGCGATAGGCGTGGTCTGAAGACTTTCCTCGGTACGGCGCGCGGTGACCACGATATCCTGAATGCCTTCGCTGGCACCCGATTGCGGCTGCTGCGCATAGGCAGGCTGTCCCATTGCGGCAATCAGCGCGCCTGTGGCGATCGCACCTAAAGCAGCGGCCTTGCTCATTTTTTCCCTCCCCATCATTTTATCCGACTTCGATTTGTAAACGCAGAGTGCGTCTAGCTTGGAGATAATGCGCTCCATAGTGGTAGGCTCCTGTTTGACTGTGCGGCGACAGAATTTGGCCGCCGATCGATAGTTTCCTGTTTGCCGGGTCAATGGACCTGCGGCGGCTGGCAGCGGAAATCCTTAGGCGTCTGGCCCGTCGCGGCGCGAAAGGCAGCAGAAAAGGCCGAGGTGCTGCTAAAGCCGCAGCGCCAGCTGATTTCCTTGATCCGCGCGCCGTCGTTCCGCAGCAGTTCCTTGGCCAAAGCGATGCGGCTGCGCGCGACAAATTCACCCAGACTGACGCCGGTTCCGTCCCTGAACACGCGGGCGACATGGCGCACGCTCATGTTGCAGTCGCGCGCAATATCCGCGATGCCAAGGGGGCCGGACAGATTGTCCATCACATAGTCGATGATATTGCGTACCTGCCGCGCACCGCGTGATGTCGTGCTGCCCAATTCCCGTGGACACATGTGCCGGACGAGTTCGACTGCCAGCCCCATGAGCATCGATTCGACAAGAGTCTGGCTCGCGAAGCCGGGCGCCCGCAATTCCGCCGCCAGTCCGGCAAAAAGGCGGCGCATGGAAACATTCTGGACATCAGCGCAGGGGTCCACCCGCTTTAGCGGCTGCTCGCCGTCGAACAGTTCTTCCAGAAATTCGTCCCCCAGCGCGACACACACCAGATGCCGTTCCTGAAGCGCGGGTTCGCCGACATATTGGCGATGCGGCGGCATGTAGAGGATGTCACCCGAAGCGACACGCCGATCGGGTCGGCCCATGCTGACCATGCTGCGTCGCGGTTGACCGTCGAGCGAATAATCCAGATAATGTTTCTCAGGGCTGAAGACGCCACTGCTGGGCAAAACCCAATCGAAATGACGCAAATCCACACGAGCATCGCGAACGGTCGCCACCGCTTCGATGTAGAAATTCTTGACCCCGAACCTGTCCTGGCCGGTCCAATCGCTCTCCGGACGAAACATCGCCACCTCTGCCTGTTTCTCTTCTCTCTGTGCATCAGATAGGCGCAGCACCCACTTTTACTTCTATCTTCGGATAGGTGGTCAAGACACCCAAGGGCGGCACATCCATAAACCATACTCGACACAATCTGGCCGAGGGCGGCATGGGGAACATATGCTATGCGTTTCTCACGCACCTCAGCCTGATATCCAAAAACAGGAGGCGCTCAATGTCCATCGCACCGCTCTTGCAGCAGCGGGCGCCATGAGAGCGCTGCCGGAAAAACCCGCCGCCGTCAGCCATTATCCCTGGTATGTGCTGGGCATATTGACGCTGGCGCAGACCTGCCATGGCATCGATCGTGCCATCATCGGGCTGGTGCTGGCGCCGGTCGGGCATGAATTTGCCCTGTCGGATGGACAACTCGGGATATTGGCGGGCTTTGCCTATGGCATATTTTTCGCGCTCGCCGCCCTGCCCTTCGGCGTAGCGGTCGACAACTGGAACCGTCGCAACCTGATGGCTGCGGCACTCACGCTGTGGAGCGGCGCGACCGCTTTGTGCAGCCTGGCGACCGGATTCTGGACATTGCTTGTAGGCCGTGCCGCGGTAGGGACGGCCGAAGCGGGCGGTTCACCGACCGGCATGTCATTGCTGAGCGACTATTTCGGGGAGGACCGACGCGCAACCGCTATCGGCATCTGGTATCTGAGTTCGGGTATCGGCCTTGCCATCGCCTTCATTGTGGGCGGTGCGATCGTGCAGAACGCCGGATGGCGCTGGGCATTTGTGGCCGCCGGCGTACCGGGACTGGTGCTGGCGCCCCTGCTGCTGCTCACCGTCCGGGAACCTTTGCGCGGCGCGCATGACGGGCCGGCCCCGCTGCAAGGAGAGACGCTGAGGCTGGTGCAGCGTATCCGCCTGCTCGCGGCGCGACCGGGACTGCTTTACTGCATCTTCGCCATCGTCCTGATCGCGGCGGGGATTTACGGCATGAGCACATGGCTCACCACTTTCCTGATCCGGGTCCACGGCATGCCCATTGCGCGGGCGGGTTTCCTCATCGCCATTGCCTATGGCGGCCTCGGCTCCCTGGGCGGATTCCTCGCGGGCTGGGTAATCGACCTCATCAACCGGCGCCGTGGCGGCTTCGATCCGGCGCGCACATCCCTGTTTGGCGCGGTGATCCCCTTGCTGACGGCAGTGACCGGCGTCGGCACCGTGCTGTTCCGGGACCTTGATCTGATGCTGGCGCTGCTGATGGCCTGCGGTTTCCTCAGCGCTTCCTATAACGGCCCGATCTACGCCGTCATCGTGACCATCGCCGGGCCGCGCCTGCGGGGCCTTGCGGTATCTCTGGTGCAATTGGGGGCAAACCTGATCGGCGTGGGCGCCGGCACTTATCTGATCGGCGCCGTCAGTGACTTTGTCGGGGGGACGGCGGGTGTCGCCTGGGGGATCGGCACCGCCATGCTGTTCACCTTTGCCGGGGGATTATTGCTGCTGCTGGCGTCCCGCGCGATCCGCCGTGCCCACAATAGCGGCGAAGCATAAGAAAAGGGCGGCCTGGTTCTTCGACCAGACCGCCCTTTGTCATGCACGCCCTGTCATTTGGATGCGGCGTCGCGCTCCTTGCGCCGCGCCTTGGCGGCTTCGATCCCCCGGAACACGGTGGTCGTGTTGCCCGCCCCAGCATAGAACAGTATGAAGAGCGGCAGGAAGTCCAACTCCTCATCGGTGAATTCGTTATTGATGAGGGCGCCGTTCATCTGGATCTCGACCAGATCGGCGCGTCCCAGCATGGCGGTCGCGCCCAGCACCAGCAGGCGCTTCTCCCGCATCGAGAAGATATCGCTCGCCCACAGATTGGCGAACTGGTTGCCGACGATTTCCTGATTGAAGGAAGAGTCGCGATACGGACGGGTCATGTCCGACGATCCCGGTCCGTAGACCTTGTCGAACACTTCAAGTCCCTTCTGCCACTGCGCTTCGTCGATGCTCATGCCTTTTCTCCCATTACATTTTCAAGGCCGACGACCGCCTGATCGGTCCGGCGTGTCAGTTCGACCAAGGGCAACGCGATGCCATAGCTGCGCGCCAGATCGATGGCCGCATCCAGATCCTTGACCATCAGCCCGCGCGTATATTCGCGCACCGCCGCTTCCTGCTCGCTGGACGACGGATCGTCACGTACCGCCAGCATCAACGGTCCGCCCACGCTGTCGGAGCTGGCGTCGATCACTTGCGCAAGTTGGCGGACATCCACCCCGGCATTGCGACACAATACGGAGGCCTCATAGCCGGCGCGCAGGCAGCCAAAGACGATGACGTTGCGCGCGATCTTCGCCGCCATGCCCGCGCCGGGGCCGCCCATATGCGCCACCAGCTTGGCAAAGCCGTCCAGCACCGGGCGCACATTCGCAATGGTCTCATCCGTGCCGCCGACCAGGCAGACGAGGCCGTGTTCGCGGGATTTGGGGCCACCGGTCACGCCGCAATCGACCAGTTCCACGCCCGCCGCGTCGGTCAGGGCGCGAACGGCGTTCAGATCCTCGATCGAGACGGTCGCCACCAACACCACGACCATGCCCGGCCGCGCGCGCGACAAAACGCCGTCGGGGCCTGACAGTACGTCAATCGTCTGCTTTGCGTTGACGACGGCGATGATGACGACGTCGGCCTGCGCGGCCAGTTCCGCCGGACTGGCGACGACGGGCGGCACCCCTTCCAACGTGTCGGCAGCATCGGCACGAATGTCATAGACCGCCGCCAATTGATTTGTCCGCGCAAGGCATATGGCGACGCCCGCGCCGATCTGCCCCAAGCCGATAACTCCTGCTCTTCCCATCCTCATTATCCTTTCCGCCGCCTGTACGCGGTCCTGTAATCGACAGGCCGGGAGGGTGGCATAGCCAAGACCGACGCGTCATCCCGTTCAGGGCCGCTTGGCCGAACCTCGACAGCTTTCCCGTCCTTCACGACGCATTTGCCTCCAGCGGTAGATTTTTTGCGGCGAGAAGATAGTGGAGAACCGCGATCAAAAGCACGGATGCGGATAGCTGCATGCTCAGTTGCAGACCGCTTGCCGCAGCCGAGAGACAGGCCGCCGGCGGTGGGCCCCTCCCCGCAGCGAGACAGTCGGCGGCATAATTCCCCTCGTAGAGAAACACGGCCAAACGATCGCTGAGATAGCCCAGCACCACCGATCCCAATCCCAGCCCGGCCACGGTCTGGCCGAAGGAGTGGAGCGCGGCGGCGGATGCCCGCATGCGCGGTTCGACCAGCGATTGTGTAATGGTCATGATGGCGGGGGTGAAGGCGTAGAGTAAGGTGGTGGCGACGAAGAGAAAGGCGACCAGCCATCGCCAGTCCGACTGATGAATCGCGAGCAGATAGAAGGGCAGCGCCAGCCCCACCGCGATCGCGGGCGCCCATCCGCCCCAGCGTATATCACGCCGGATCAGGCGTCCGATCAGATAGCCGCCGCTGACCTGCCCGACCATTGTCGCCAGACTGAACGAAAGCGCAAACACAAGACCTGCGTGGGCAAGCGGCAGATCGAAGCGGCGGACCAGCAAAGGGATCAGGAACAGGTTGGTCCCGAACCCGACCAGCCCTACAAAACCGCTGCCGAAGGTCAGGTGCAGGAAGGCGGGGGAATGGGCGAGCCGCCGCAACACCATGGCGAAGGGCGGCGTATCCACGCTTTGCCCCGCATCTTTCCGCTCGGGCTCGGGAATCGTCGCGATCAGCAGAAGCGCCAGCAGCAGACCGGGTGCGCCGACCGCCACGAGCGCGAGCCGCCAACCGAATGTCTGCGCGATCGCGCCACCAGCGATCGCCGCTATGGCGCCGCCCAGCGGTACCCCTATCGCTATCAGCGAAAAGACGACCGCGCGGCGACCGGCATCGAACCGGTCGGAAATCATCGAGACGAGCGCCGGTGTGAAGCCCGCTTCTCCGATGCCTACGCCCATGCGGCACAGCAAGAGCTGGACATAACTCCCCGCTGCGCCGGAGAGCGCTGTCATCAGCGACCAGAGCATGGTTACCACGGCAATGATCCGCACCCGGCTGTAGCGTTCGGCCAGCCGCGCGAGCGGAATCCCCAGCACGGCATAGAAAAGCGAGAAAGCCAGCCCGCCGAGCATGCCGAGTTGAAGATCGCTCAGCCGCAGATCGTGGCGAATCGCCTCGCCGACCACGGCGATGATCGTGCGATCGATGAAGTTGAACATGTAGATCGCACCCAGAAGCAGCAGAAACCATTGGTCGCGTGCGCCTGACCCGCCCCTGCCCTTCATCGCCTCTCCGATTGCCATCCGGCTGCTTTTTTCATGCATGTAAGACAGATAGAACAGATTCTTTTCGATGTGTATTGGTTTTCTCTTGAAACCATCCTTGGACTGCGCCAACAGGTCGCCATCTTCGACAAAGGATTTCAGCATATGAAGACCATCATCATCGCGCTCACGGCTCTGGGCCTGGCCGCGCCCGCCTTTGCCCAAGCGCCTGCGGTGGATCGCAACGAGGCGGTCTACTCCGCCGATGGAACCAAGATCGGCAAGGTCGATCGGGTGCTGACCGCCGGCGACGGCGCCGTGAGCGCGGTGCGGGTCATCTATCGCGGAAAGTTCATCACCATCCCCGCAACCACGCTGAGCGCGGGTGAGAAGGGCGTGACGACCAGCCTGTCGAATGCCGAGCTGAAGAAACTGTGATTCTTTGCCCCACGGTCTTACAGGACCGTGGGGCATGGACCCGTGCCGCGCCTCGGCTTAAAGCGAAGGCATGAGGGCAGACCAAAAACCGCTCGCACGGATCCCCCGGCGCGGCCGACCGCCACAATCCGAAGGGCCTGCGCTCGACCGCAGCCGGCTGGTCGCGACCTTGCTGGACATGGCCCGGTCGGGCGGAATCGAATCGCTCAATATCCGTCCGGTGGCGCAGCGTCTGGGCGTGTCGCCACGTCTGCTCTACCACCATGTCCGCGACAAGGAGGAGATGCTCGGCCTGCTGACCGACGAGATTCTGCGCGGCCGGATGCCCGACCTGTCGGCGCCGGACTGGGAAAGCCGCCTCCGCAGCATCGCCCGCGCGGTCCATCTGGCCTATCGCGATTTTCCGGGGTCCGCCGCCTTCATCCTGTCACGCAGCGCCAACCGGCTGGAGCAACCCAATGCGCTGGCGATCCGCCGCGCCATCTTCGAGGGGCTGGCCGAGGCAGGGCTGACACGGCCGCAAAGCGAAGAGATGCTGGTGATTTTCTCCGTCATCGTGCTGGGCAATGTCGTCGTGGCGGAAAGCCTGACCGACAATGACGAACGGCTGGCGATGCAGCGCGATGTGGTGGAAGCCGCCTTCACCCGCGCGACCGACATGCTGCTGACCGCGATCCGTGCCGTCGCGGGCACGGCCTGAGCCTCAGTCGAGGTCGGCGATGGATCGGACGGGGCGGCTGATCCCGTCCCACGCGCGATGGGCGGCGTGCATCCGGTCGAGCGACGCTTCCATCGCAGGCGAAAGCTCCATCAGTTCGACATAGCCGCCATTGCCTGCGCGGGTATCGAACAGCGCGAACCTTTCGCCCGACGGCATCATGCCGCTGAACGCCATAGCATAGCCTTCGCCGGACAGCCGCTCCACCCCCTCGTCATAGGGAATGCGCAGCATGACATGATGATAGCCGTCACCATGACGGTCGAGCATTTCGGTGAAGACCGAAGGCCCCTCATTCGTCTGCTGGAGCAGTTCGATCAGCAGTCCGCCGGAAAAGCCGAACGCGACCTTCATCGCCACCTGCGTCGGCGCGCCACGATAGATCTGGCCCGGCAGCACGGGCACGTCGAAAACGAAAAACGGTCCCGCCCCCATGACCCGCGTCCAGTGAGCCAATGCGCGCTCCATGTCGCGCACCACCTGACACAGTTCCAGTATCGAGCCCTTGGGCTGCATCATGCGTCTCCCCAGATCGCGGCATGGGTTCGCAGGCCATGCTGGCGCGCGCGATCGCGCAACTGCTGTTCTCGCAGGGCGAGATCGACCCGGGGAACACCTGCGTCCACTTCGCGGTCGATGGCCGCCAGATCGACGACACGCACGTCGCGAATGAAGCGGGCGGGGTCGGCGCCTTCGGACACGCCCTGCCAGCGCAGCAGCACCCAGCCTTCTTCGAGGCCCGTTGTATCGATCCAGTTGGCGATGCCCGGATCGACGCCCGCCACCACATAGCTGACCGTGCAGTCTACGGCGGGCGTGACCTGCCCACTGTTGAGGCTGACCATGCGAAGCATCGGATCTGGCGAGATCGTCCACGGGTCGGCGATCTGGATGCCGGTATAATAGCTGCCCGCCGGATCGATGGTCACTAGCAACCCCTGCCCTTCCCCCAGTGCAAAGCGCCCACCGGCCAGATAGCCCCAACCCCCGTCACGGCCATTGGGTCCGATCAGCCGATTGGGTTCGGGATGGCCGAGAAAATCATTTTTGAAACCCGACCAGAAGGCGACCCAGGCAGGCAGGTCGGCGATGATGGTCCGGGCAATCTCGCTCTCGCTGCGCGGGCGCCGGTCCGATGGCGGGTCGAGGCGACGGACGCTGACCTGTGCCGGCACCTGCCGCCAGTCGCGCTGACTGTCACGGGTATAGACCTGAATCCGCGCGCCCGGCTCGGTCCGCAAATGGGTCGCACCGCCTTCCTGCGGGCCGACGGTCACCGTCACCTGCCCATCGGCATCGCAGAAGGGCAGAAGTTGCTGAAGCGTCAGCGCGCCCAGATTACGGCCAAGTCCCGCATGATGCTCCGGCTCGACCTCGGCAACGATGCTGAACTGCGGCGGATCGGCGGAAAAGCGGATGTCGACGGCATAGTGCCCATCGCCATCGACCGGAATTTCGCGATTGAAATTGTCGGGATTGTCGATCGCCACCGCCGCACCCGGATAGATGTGGCCGAACCAGCGCCGCGGGGCGTTGCTGATATTCCAGACGACCTTGGGATCGGCGGGATCACCATTGGCTTCGCGCATGGCGAGCCCCAGCACCCACTGATCGAGCGCACGATCCAGCCCCAGCCGTCCGTCGAGCGTAGCCGCCAGCGGATCGGCCAATAAGAGGAGGCGCGCCTCCTCGCGCGCGGCGCGGATGTCGGCCCGTTCGATCAGGCGTAGCGCCAGCCGTTCCGCCGCCGCCTGATCTTCGGTCCAGAGGGGGTTGGCGGTCATGAAATGGTCCCCACCCGGCCGCCTTCGGTGAAGATGGTGCTGCCGGTCGTGTAGCTGGAGCCGTCCCCCGCCAGCAATATGGCTGCGCCTACCGCCTCGTCCGCCGCGCCGAAGCGCTTGATCGCGTTGCGCTCGGCCAGGCCCAGCCCCTTGTGAATATCGGCCTCTTGTCCGTCCGGACTCATCGATCCGACGCACAGGCAGTTGATCCGCGTGTGCGGCGCCTGCGTCTTGGCCAGCTCGCGCACCAGAAAGAGCAGCGCCGCCTTAGACACGCCATAGGCGACGGCGGGCGGGATTGGCGTGAAGCCGCCGCAGCTCTGGACTGAAATGATGCTGCCCTTGCCATGCGCCTTCATATCGGCCTCGGTCAGTTCGGTCAGACGCCAGGTCGCCATGACATTGACGTCCATCGCCGTTTTCCAGACGTCGTCCGTGTTCGCCCAAAGCCCGCCATCAGCGGCATAGACCACGCCGGCCGCGGCATTGTTGAAAACGATATGGATCGGGCCAAAAGCCTCACGGGCGCCCGCCACCAGCCGTTCAAGATCGGCCTTCTCGCCCGCATCGGCGGCGATGGCGATCGCCCTGCCGCCGTCGGCCGCGTTGATCTCTGCGGCAATCCGGTCGAGCCGGCCCTGCGAGCGGGCGGAGAGGACCACATTGGCGCCCAATTCGGCATAGGCCTTGGCGACATGTTCTCCCACGCCCGGCCCTACGCCGGTCAGGATGGCGGTGCGCCCGTCGAGGCGGAAACGGTCGAGAACGCTCATGCTCATACTCCAGACATCAGGGTCGCGCCCGGTCGAACAGATGGCCGTAGCGCGCATAATAGCCGGCAAGCCGTTCATGCACCTCGCCCGGATCAATGCCGAACTGTTCCGGACTGTGTTTGTGCTTGCCAAGGCGGCTGGCGGCAGGATTGTCTGCCAGAAAAGCGGTGATGCGCGCGCGATGCTTGTCGGTGAAGGGCAGAGCGAAACGGTCGTAGATGCGCTGCATCGCCGCCATCGGATCGGCAACGATATCGCGATGGGCGAGGTCGAGAATGCGGCCCTCGATCGCCGGATCATTCGCCCGCGCTTCGGTCGCGCGGGCCATCGCCGCGCACCAGGTGTCGACCACCGACCGGCCGATCGCCTTCAGGTCGTCTGCGCCGCCCACGGCAGCGAGGAACCCCGCGATCATGCTCGACAACGAAGAGAAGGTCAGCACCGGATCGCGATGGGTCCACACCAACATCGCGCCGGGATAGGCCTCCACCAGACCGGGCAGGTCCATCAGATGCTGCGGTGATTTCAGCGTCCAGCGGCCCTTGGGTCCTTTCCACTGATATTGCTGGAGCATCCGCTTATGGGTGCGATATTGCCCTTCCGGCACGGTATCCTGCAACCAGCGGGCGAAATCGGGTACGCCCAGTTCGGCCGGAAAATTGGTGCTGGCGAAATGCAGCATCATGCCATGATTGCACTCGCCCGGCTGAGTGCAGTCCATCCGCTGGATATCGGCCAGTTGCGGCGCGTGTTTCAGCCAGTTTTCATAGATGGCCTGCACCTGCGCGATGCGCGGATCGCTGTCGAAACTTGCTTCTTCCGGGGCAGGCCAGGGGATATACCATTCCCATTCGCGGGGCGCGCGAGCGGCCGGATCAAGGCAGAGCAGGTCATAGGTGATCGTCGTCCCGGTGCGCGGCAGGCCGCAGACGATCAGCGGGTCCCCCACGTCCTGCGCGACAATGTCCGGATGCTGCCTTTCGTCTTCGGCGAAGCGCAACCGGGTCGCGAGCAAACCGACAATCTTGTGATGCGCGGTCTCGCGCAGCTGGGCTGGCGGGTCCATCGCCTCGACCGCTTCGACCAGCCGACGAAAGCCCGTCATGAAGGACAGGTCCGGTCCGAAATCCGACAGTCCGGTCGCGGCGCGCGCCTCCGCGATCAGCGCATCGGCGTCGAGAGGCGAACGCTCCAGGACAGAGCTGTTCATGGATACCCCTCGACCGACCGCTGCCTCATGACTCACCCTCTCCACTTTATTATTCCACGATGTGTATTTAATAGAAGAGGCCGTGGTCAAGCAGACAATTCACTTTTGCCCGCAGCGAGCCGCGTCAGGCTGCCTTGTCTTCCACCGGCGTCAGATTCTTCATGAAGGCCACGAAATCCGGTCCCAGTTCGGGGATGGGCAGCCCCAGCTTTTCGGCCAGATAAAGGGTCATGAAATTGTCGTTGAGCGATTTGTTCGTCGCAGGGATGTTGCCGATGCCGACCTGCCGGTCGAAGGCGCCCACGGCGACCAGCGCCATGCGGAGCGCCGCGACGATGTCATAATAATCGAGATGCCCGGCCTTCTGTTCGCTTGCCGCTTCCCAGATGGCGATCGTCTCCTCCTTGCTCGGCAGGCCTTCCAGCCGGGTGATACCGAAGCGGCGGCCGAACAGATCGTCGAAATAGAGCCACCAGGCGAGGTCAAGCTCCGCCGGCCCCAGTGCCGCGAGTTCCCAGTCGATCAGCGCGTTGACGCTGCCGTCGGCCGCGAACATGACGTTCGACGGCGTGGGATCGCCCCACAGCACATTCACCCCCGCATCGGCAGGCATGTTGGCGCGCACATAGGCCATGGCGGCATCGACGATGGGCATCGTCCGGCCGCGCCCCGCAGCCTTGTGCCACGCCTCCAGCGCACCGACATATTGATCGAGACCCGGCCGCCCATTTTCCGGCTGGGCGAGAAATTCAAAGCCGTCGCGCCAGTCGATCGTCGCCAGGCTGGCAAAGGCGTTGATGGCATTGGCGAATGTTTGCCGCCGCTGCTCCGGGGTCATTTCGACCAGCCAGCCTTCCAGATTGTAATTGGGCTTTTGCTTGGCGCATTCCCCTTCCACCTTGCCCATCACGAGAAAAGGCAGGCCGAGAATATCGGGGTCGAGATGCATGCCGATCCACGGCGGCACGGGCAGATCGCCGCGCGCATCGAGCGCCGCCATCATCTTGCCCTGAAGCGCGAGGCTGCTGCCGAACACCACTTCCAGATCCATCGGCTGACGGCGGACCACAAGCGTCTGGCTCTGGGAACCAGCCGGATCGACATAGTCGACGTCGACAAAGAAAATGTCCGCCGAAAAGCCCGCGCCCAGCGTCACATTGAGCGGACGAACGCGGATGTCGCGCCACTCGGGCTTTTCGCTCGCCAGCCAGTCCTGCAACTGGACGGTGATACGATCGGGAGTCAGCAATTCCATGATTACAGCCCCTTCGCCGCCAGCGCGCGCTTCAGTTCGGTGGTGAGCGGCCCCATATCCTTGGGCGACGAGCCGTGGAGCAGAATTTCATCGGCGCCAGCATCCAGGAACCCCATGAGCTGATCGGCGCATTGGGCCGCGGTCCCCACCGCAGCGCCCTCGTCCAGCCATTGCTGCGGAATGAGCCGACTGACATCGACCAGCTCCTGCCGCGTATAGGCCTGATCCGCCGGCTTGCCGTTGAGGCCTGCAATCTTGGGATGGGCGCGGATATCCTCCAGCACCTTTTTGTCCCAGCCGTTGATGTCGACGATCAGGTCGCCAAAGCCGGGCAGTTCGAAATAGGTGATGGCGCGGCCGCCGACGACGGCCTCCTCCTCGTCCTTGGGCAGGTCCGGGGCGACGATGATATTGTGATAGATGCGCACGGACATGGGATCGCGGCCGGCCTTCTCCGCCGCGTCGCGGACGATCTTGGCGCTGTTCTTCACCCCCTGCGCCGACACAAAGGGATGCAGCAGCACGCCGTCGCAATGTTCGCCAGCGAATTCCAGGCTTTTGGGCCCGATCGCAGTGAAGATGATCGGCGGGGGCGTGCCGCCATGGCGATCGGTCAGATTGATGGCGGGGAATTTGCCCAGCACACCCTCATAATCGATCTTCTCACCCGCCCAGAGGCGCCGGCAGATCGAGATCAGATCGGCCAGCCGCTCCATGGTGATCGGCGGCGAACCCAACATCTTCATATAGGCCGGAACCGCCCGCGCGAACATCAGGCGGAACCGCTCCCCGCTCATCGCCTGCATCATGTCGGCGACGCTGGCGGTGACGAGCGGATGGCGCATCGTCGCATACATGGTGCCGGTGATGCGGATCTTCGAGGTGGCCTCGGCCACCGCGCCCGCCAGCACCGCCGGTTCCTTCAGCGCATAGCGTTCGGAAATCCACACGCAGCCAAGACCGATACGTTCCGCCTCTTTCGCTTCGTCAATCCCGCGACGCGGATCATTGACCCGCCCGGGGAGGATATAGGTGCCGAACTTGTCGAAAAGTGCCTGTACGCCCGGTTCCACCGCTTCCGTCATTCCCATGTCCTCTCAAATATATGCCACTGCATTGCCGTTGGGAGGAGCATAGGCAACCTGTCAAACGGCAGGTTCGGGATGCACCTCGACATAGAGGCGCGTGAGCTTGAGCGCAGCGATTTTCCACTGTCCGTCCTGACGCACATAGCGTTCGGTATAATGGCCGAAACCGGTGATCGACTGACCGCCGGGGATCGGACATTTGCCCGGCGCCCAGACCACCCGGTCCTGCATCGCCGTGATCATGTCCGCCTCATCGCCGCGCAGGTCGATTTCCGACGAGTGGATCTGATGCGCCGAGCATGCGTCGATGACCGCGGAACGTACCTGCTCCAATATGGCGGCGTGCCCGCTCATTGGGGGATTGCCGGTGTCCTCCTCCACATCCAACACCGCATCGGGCGTGAACAGAGAGAGGAAGCCATCCCAGTCCTTGGTGTCGAGAAAGCGGCAATAGCGCGCCTTCACATTGCGGAGCGCCTCATAGTCGAGAAGTCTGGCCAGTTCGTCGCTCATTGGTTCCCCCCTCACCAGATGATGCGCGTGTGCGCGCGGAGCGTGCGTTCGCGGATAGCTTCGGCGCGCGCGTCCGGTGTCACCAGAACGGTGTCGACTGGCAGATGGCTGCGCACGTCGGCCAGTTTGACTTTCTTCATCGTCGGCGTGGGCCGCTCGTCGGTGTTGAACCAGCGCCCCTGCACAGCGCCGCTGGCATAGCCCGACGTGTCGAGCCAGTTGTGAACGCCCGGATCGCGCGCGGAAATGACCGCGCGGAAATAGCCGTCGCCATCGACCACGGCCTGAGCCGCATTGAGGCTGGACTGATTATGATACCAGTCGGTCGTCTCATAGAGTTCGTTGGTCAGGATCAGCGACCAATAATCGACTTCCCTGGGAATCCGGACCTCGGTTATCAGCGCCTCGTCATCGGCCAGATCATAGGCACCCTCATAATAGGATTGCCGGGCAAGACCGGTCATCTGGGAGAAGTCGACGACTTTCAGCGTGTTGATCAGCCCCTCGTCACGCAGCTTCTGCACCTTGTCGGGGAAGGCCAGCGCACAGACCGTCGCCGTGGCGGGAATCTCGGCAAAGCGGTGCGCCAGTTGGGCCAGCGTAGGGCGTCCCTTAGCGGCGTGATCGGCATCCAGACGCACGATGCCGAAGCGCGGCTCGCGCTCGACACCCCAGTCGCAGGCGACGATCCGCACCATCAGCTTCTCGGTCGCGGGTTTCAGTTCCCACCAGTCGCCTTCATAACCGGTCGGACGGGTCGGCGAGAGGATGACATCGAAGGCTCCATCAGCACCGACATGCAGATCGTTAAAATCATTCGCGTCCTGCGCGGGATGATGCTGCCCCGTGCGCAGCGTGTCCGGGCCGAGCTGGGCCAGGATCATCATTCGCGTCGTGCCGCGATCGCCCCGGATGCGATAGGTGCCGCCCTTTTCGATCAGCGCCGCCTTGTAAATGGTGTCCGCATTGGGCTGGAAGATATTCTGGCAAATGTTGAGTTCGGGCACGAAGATCGGGTGACTGCGATCATGCATGATCGCGTCGTTGGTCGCCCGCAGCACGCCCGACAGCAGCAGCCGCATCGATTCCTGCATGACGCGGGGATCGCTGCGCAGCCTTTCCGGGATACGATCGCGCATCAACTGGCCCAGGGGGCGAAGCTGGTCGAGCAGATCTTCCCATTCGAAAATGCCGTTATCGCTCATCTCATTCTCCACCATATTCTTCCGGTTGACGGCGGAGGCCCCGGCTATCCCGCCCGGCAGCAGAAGCCCGGCCAGGGTGGCGGACACGCCCGCGCAGATTTCCCGCCTAGTCTGTGGCAAGCAATTGCTTCAGCGCAGCACGCCGTTCCGCGTCGACGCCTGCCGCCTCGAAATACCCTTCAATCCCGCCCCAGCGCGTCGCGACCATATTGAGCGCGCTCAGGAGGAAATCATCCTGCACGCCGATCAGGATGGCCACCATGTCGTCGGGCGGCACGAAGCCGAAGGTCTTTTGCAGATCGCGCTTGAGATGACCCGACACGCGCAGATTCTGGCCGAATATGTCGGACTTGCGATAATCCTCCATGATCGCGGGACGCGGCACGGCGAGCAGGTCGAGGAACAGGGCGACGACGACGCCGGTCCGGTCCTTGCCGGCGGTGCAATGAACCAGCATCGGCGTGTCCTGCGCCAGCAGCGCATCGACCATCCGCGACAGATGCGGCAGAAATGCCTGCGGCATCAGGCCGTAATTATGCGCCATCACCTCGACGGCGCGCGCGGCGGTCGGCTCGCGACCGAGCGACATCCACATATCTTCCCCCTGCGCGCGCAGGTCCGTATTCATGTCAAGGTCGAGCATCCGGCAATCCGGCCCGCACCAGTCATGAGGCGCCGCATCCCTCTCGATCGTCGATCGGAGATCCGCCACCGAGCGAAAGCCCAGATCCGACAATTCCGTATGATGATCCTCGATAAAACTGGCTGGGCCTTCTGACCTGAAAAGGATGCCGGGCCGGACCTGACCTCCCCCCGCGGTCGGCAGGCCGCCAATGTCGCGGAAATTGAGGCGGGACAGAGCGATGGTCATGCAGTCAGTCCTTTACTGGCGGATAGGTGGGGACGACGGCGCGCATCTGCGCCAGAAGGTCGGGCGCCATCCAGACATGCTCGACATAATGGCCCAGCGTCGCGCGCTCGTCGGTGTAGATATATCGCAGCACATCGCCCAGCGCGCCCTCGAACACAACCGGGTGCCGCGCCAGGTCGAGCGAGGCGACATGCGCCTCCCAGTGGGCAAGCGGTCCATCGATCCGGGTCGCGACATGATGAAAGCGAATGGCTAGGTCATCGCCCTCGGGCAGAAAATCGCTGAACAAGGGGGCCGTATCGCCCACCGGTTCGATCAGTTCGACCTCCACGCCGCCGACCACCGCCAGCGCGATCTTCAGCACCGGCTTGCCGGTCGGGTCTTCGCCGGGCTGGATGTTCGACAACTCGAAGAAGCCGGGCGTGCCATAAGCGTCCTTGAGCGCGGCCATCGCCGCGTCGAGATCGTTGGTGACATAGGCGACCTGGCAATGCTGGCTGTTGGGCCGGGCGAACATGCGTATCTCCTGCTATTATCGACAGTCCGTCGGTCAGTTGGCGGACATCTTCCCCCCGTCCACGACCAGCGTGTCGCCAGTGTGATAGGCTGACATGTCGCTCGCCAGATAGACGACCGCACCTTCCAGATCGGCCGGCTTGCCCGCCCGCCCGAGCGGCGCCTTCGCGGCCACCAAGTCCGCGATCATCTTGCCGACTTCCGGGTCTGCAAATGTCATCTCGGTTTCGATGAAACCCGGCGCGATGACATTGCAGCGCACGCCGATCGGACCGAGTTCGGCCGCCAGCGCCTTGGCGAGGGCATTGAGCGCGCCCTTGGCAATGCCATAATGGGCCATGGTCGGCACGCCCTGGAAGATCGAACCGCTGCCGCAGATGATCAGCGAGCCCCCCGGATCACCCGCCTCGGCGCGCGCCTTCATATGCCGCGCACCCTCCCGCAGGGTGAAGACCGCGCCATCGAGATTGACGTCGATCAGCTTGCGATAGGTCGCAACGTCCATCTCCGTGAACGGCACCCGGCTGGCGATACCGGCATTGGCGACCATCGTGTCGACCCGGCCCATGGCATCGAGCGCGCGGGCGAAGCCGGCGACGATCGCAGGTTCGCTGGCGACATCGACCACGTCAGCGAACACCCGCACCCCATGCGCGCGCAACGCCGCTGCCGCCTCCTCATTCCTGTCGGCGCGCCGCCCCCAGAGGATGACGTCACTGCCCGCGCGGGCAAGGCCGCGGGCAAAGCCGAACCCCAGCCCCGAATTGGCGCCCGTGATCAGCGCCACCTTGCCGCTCAGATCGAACAGGTTTTCCGGCACGTCCATTCTCCCCATGGCCGCTCGAACAACGGCGGCGCTTTGGCGCAACATTGCTGGCGACCGCGCCGATGAACAAGGGGGGCCAGTTTCGCGATCGTGCCAATGCCATCGCGAAACGGCCCTGCTTTCAATGCATCATGCCTTCGCGAAACTGCCGGGGCGTCAGTCCAGTCGCCTTGCGGAAGGCGGCTGAAAAGGCGGCCGCACTGTCAAAACCGCAATCCCAGGCGATGACCTTGATCGCCGGGCCGGCCTGGCGCAACAATTGCTTTGCCCTGTCGATCTTGCGGTCGGCGACATAGCGGGTGAGCGTCTGCCCCGTGGCAGCCTTGAACTGGCGGAAGAAATGACGGGTGGAAAGGCCGCATTCCGCCGCCAGCTCGGCTACGGATGGGGGCTTGCCCGGCTGCTCGATGCGATCGCCGATGCGTTGAAGCTGGGCCCGGGACATGCCACTCCCCCGTATTTCGGTATCGCCGCCCGAAACGCGCAGATAGCGCTGTAACTCGATCGCGGCCTGAAGCCATATCGCCTGTGTCAGCATCTCGCTGCAAAAGCCAGGCTGCGCAATCTCACCCGCAATGCGCCGCAGCGCCTCACGCACAGCGGGGCTGCGAACGTCGAGCGATGCCTGCAAGGCGTCGTTCGACAGATCCGGCTCATCATGATCGAATCCCATCCCGTCGAAGCCGCAGCATATCGATGTCTGCTCACCCTCGCCCCACTCGGTATGAAGTTCGCTTCGGGCCGGGACGAACAGCACGTCGCCCAGAGCGCTGGCCCTGCCCTCTCCGATCCCGCCATAGCCGCCACAGGGACGACCGGGGCGCGGGGACAGCGCGAGATCCAGAAAGCTGCGGGGTGACGAAAATATCCCGCCCTGTTGGCCGCGGAAGCGATAATGGTGCAATTCCATCACCACACCGGGCAGCGCTATCCGCCCCCGAACCGTGCACTCCATGGCCGGTGTGACGGGCAGATCATAGACCTGGGAAACAGCGTTCATCCAACCTCTCCGAACAGTTTCGCGTGCCGCGATGCCATCCCTGCGCAGCATGGCGCTTTTGCGGAGCATTTGGCGCAGTGGCGATGGCTGCGCACCTTGCGGAAGAAAGGGTCCGTGCTTTTAGATGGCGCATCGATAAAAGGAGAGCGACATGGGCAGTCCCGCGCAGGAAGAGGCCGCGCGCCGTAACATCATTGACATTACCGACCTGCATCACCCCGTGCTGACCGATGTTCAGAAGCAGGTGATGGCCGGAGCCGAAGCGGCGGCGGATCAGATCGTCCTCCAGCCGGAGGTCATTTTGACTGCGGCGCAGGCGCAGACCGGGCTGTCGGATTTCGGCGCGGAGGATTTTCGCGAACGGCTGGCCGTCTGGTGCCAGGCCGTGGACGAGGATGCCAACGCCTCGGCGGTCACGCGCGCCAATCTGTTCCAGATGATGATCCGCTTTGCCGCGACCCGCCTGCGGATCGAGGACATAGTGAAGCGCCACCCGGAGATATTGGACATCCAGATCGACCGGCCGATCATCGTCGCGGGCCTTCCCCGATCGGGCACGACGCATCTGCTCGGTCTGCTGTCGGCCGACCGCCGGTTCCGCTCCCTGCCCTGGTGGGAAGCGATCGCGCCGGTTCCCGCCCCTGACGAAACCCCGACACCTGAGGATAGCAATCCCCGCTGGACCAAGGCGGAACAGGGCTGGCGGATGATGGAATCCATCCTGCCCCATATGGCGATCATGCACGAATTTTCGCCCGATCATATCAGCGAGGATATCGAGCTTCAGGCAGTCGACTTCTCCTCCTATCTGATCGAGTGGCTCGCGCATGTGCCGCGCTGGCGCGATTATTATCTGAGCCACGACCAGTCGGGCACCTATGCCTATCTGAAAAAGGGCCTTCAGGTCCTGACATATCTGAACGGACCCAACCGCTGGGTCATCAAATGCCCGCAGCATATGGAGCAACTCCCCGCCCTCTATAAGGCCTTTCCCGACGCCACCTTCGTCCTGACCCATCGCGATCCGGTCGGATCGATCCGGTCGCAGCTCACCATGTATAGCTATGCGGCGCGCATGTTCCGCAAGACGGTCGATATTCAGGAACCGCTCGCCTACTGGCCCGACCGCTATGAGAAGCTGCTCCGCGCCTGCGTGCGGGATCGCGACATCCTGCCCCCCGACCAGACGATCGACGTCTATTTCCACGACTGGATCAGAAATCCCGACCCGATCCTGAAGGAAATCTATCGCATTGCCGACATCCCCCTGACCGATCAGGCGCTGGCCGATCTGCACAGCTATCTGGCCGAGCATGGCGAGCAGGCCAAGGGCAAGATCGTCTATGATCTGGAACGCGATTTTCATGTGACCGGCGAGGAATTGCGCCGCCCCTTCGCTTTCTATTTCGATCGTTTCCCGGTCGAGGTCGAGGTGAAATAGCCAATCTCACAACCTGCCTTTCGACAGGAGGGAAATCAATACGCCCTGATTAGGAGGGGGCATCGATTCCGATTCCAGCAGAGGAATGCCATGCCCGAATTGAATGTCATTACCCGTGACGGCGCCCAGCAGACGATCAAGGCATCCGCCGATACGTCAGTGATGGAAGCCATACGTGATTCCGGTTTCGATGAGTTGCTGGCGCTGTGTGGCGGCTGCTGTTCCTGCGCGACATGCCATGTCTATGTCGACCCGGCCTTCGCTCAGTCCCTGCCCCCCGTATCGGACGATGAAAGCGATCTGCTGGATGGCTCGCCGCATCGCAACGACTATTCGCGCCTGTCCTGTCAGGTCATGATGTCGGAAGCGCTTTCGGGCCTTACGATCACCATCGCGCCTGAAGACTGAGCATAACGCACCACCCCTGAATGAATGAGAGAGGATTATCGTGGCCTGGAAAGAAGATATTCGTGAACAGCTCGACGTGTCGGATTCGACCGTACTGACCGACAAGCAGAAGCAGATGGTCAAGCATTGGACCGACCTGCAGGAAACCCTGAATGCCGGCGACTTTGACGGAATGGATCGATTTTTCCATCCCGAGTTTCGCTACGGCAACCCCAACCGGCCGGATCTGGGCACCTATGAGCAGTGGAAGACCTCGCCGGTCGCGCTCTACAAGACCTTCTTCCCCGCCGCCTACAAAACCATCGACGCGGTCGGCAAGGGCGACGATGAAATCTGGATCTACGCGACCCATTATTGCAAGCATGTCGGCGGCCCCTATATGGGCGTGCAGCCGACCGGCAACGAGTTTCAGGTCAACTGGTTCTCGATCGTCAAGTTCAAGGACGACAAGATTATCAGCATCTTCAGCATTTCCGACGTGCTGACCATGCTGAAGGACATCGGCGTGGTGGAAGTCCCCCAGCCTGTCGATCCCTACAAGTAAGCAGATATGCCGCTGCCCTTCTTCCGCTTTGGTCAGGCGACCGACGGAAGGAGGGCAGCGAGCAGAAAAGCGGCCAGCCTATCTGCATGTTCGGCCGCATGCACATCATCCACTTCCTGCCCGGCCCCCAGCCGCTGCTGCATCGGCACGGCACAGAAATAATAGCCGACCCCCTGCACCAGCAGCGCCATCAACGCCGCCGTCGACAGGTCGTGAACCGGCCGCTGCAACCGCACCGCGTCGAGCAGGCCATCGAGCCGCCGCTGGAACGGCAGCACAAAATGTTCGACGATATGGTCAAGCCGCCAGGTCGAACGGCAGCCTTCCACATTGGTCAGCGACACGATGTCGCCATTGCTCGTCGCCCACAGGCAGAAACGCTGGATCAGATGGCGCAGCCGCACTTCCGGATCGGCCGGTTCGTCAAAAGCCGCTTCGACGAAGGGCGATGCCTGCGCCATGCGCCAGTCGACCGCACGTATCCACAGATCCTCCTTCCGGCCGAACCGGACATTCAGCAGATTGTGGCTGACCCCAAGCCGCTTCGACAGATCGCGCAGCGTCGTGCCCTCATAGCCGCGCTCCGCGAAGGTCGCAAAGGCCAGGCCCAGCAGTTTGTCCTCATCCACGGCCTGGGCGGCATTGAGGGCAGGACGGCCGCGGGTGCGCTGGGGACGATCGAGCATCAGCAGATCCATAGTGAAAAGACGTTGACATATAAATTGTCATCCGTCAATTTAATCGAAAGGAGAGTGGATAGCGCTATGAGTCTCGATTCTGATCTTTGGTGGGCTGTCGCACGGTCCGAGGAAGTGACCTCCGAAAAGCCGCTGTCCGTCGATATCGGCGATCAGCCGGTCGTGCTGTGGCGCGACAATCACGGTATCGCCCGCGCGCTGGAGGATCGCTGCCCGCATCGTCGCGCACCGCTGTCGCTGGGCTGCATCCGCGACAATGGCTGGATTCAGTGCGGCTATCATGGCTGGAGCTATGACGGCGAGTCGGGACGCCTGAAGGAAATCCCGAACATGAAGGATCAGCAGAAATTCCCGCCAATCTACAAGGCCAATGCCTTTGGCGTCAGCGAGCAGGCGGGTTTCGTGCGGGTCTGCCTCAATCCCAAGGCGGAAGCGCCGCTCAGCGCAGACCCCAAATACAGCTATATCGGCACGGTCAACGTCAGTTGCAGCCATCAGGAATATCTAAATGCGCTCTATGACGATCCGAGCCTCGTCATCGCGATCCGCGGTGTCCGCTTCAGCCCCTATCTGATGTCGGAACTGCATGAGGAAGGCGGGATGCTGGTGATGGAGCGCAATTGCCAGTGGCATCCGCTGCACTGGCCGTCGCATTTCGTGGCCGAATTTCCGCTCACCCTGCTGACGCGCACCCATCCGCTGACCGGCGAGACACAGTTGACGCTGCGCGACGACCAATTCAACGATCTGCTCCACGCCGTTCTTTCGCCCGTCCCCTCGGCGCGGGGGGTGACAGCCGTCCGCTGGCGGGCCGAACTGGGCGTTCGCCATCCGGGCGTGCGCGGCGCGGTGCTGCGCGGGATCAACCCGCTGTCGGTGCTCGCATCGGTCGACGGATCGAAACTGCGTGCCACCAAGCCCACCGTCTCGCTGCATGGCGAGGATCTGCGCAAGGCAATGCTGGAAAGCGCCCCCGCGACCCATGATCAGACCGTAGCGGCCTGAAGGAGGATTTGAAGATGCTCGAAACCGCCGATCGTCCCGTTTCGCACGACGACAATTCCGCCGCGCCATCAGGTGGCAACCCGATCGCCCTGAACGCCATCAACCGCTGGGTGCCGCATAATCTCGTGATGCGCGACAGCTGGTTTCCGGTGGCGCATGATTATTCCGTGACGGGGAAGCCCGTCCGCCGCGCCATCTATTCGCACCCCATCTTCCTGTGGCGCGACAATGGCGTCGCCGTCGCCAGCGAATTCCATCCCAATGAGCGGATCGCACGCGACAAGAGCGAATTTACCGACGCACGCGGCCGGTATCCGGTGATGGAACATTATGGCGTGGTCTGGGTGTGGTTCGGCAACCCGCTGGCGGCAGACCCGGCCCATCTCCCCAGCCTGCCCTTCCTCCCTCCCAAGGGTGGCCTGCCGCGGCACATGACCGCGACCGTCCGCTTTGAGAGCGCCGCGCCGATCAGCCTGGAAAATCTGATCGACCTTACCCATGCCGACTTCCTGCATGCCGACGTCGTCGGCGACGAACGGTCGGACAGCGAAACCGTGGAAACCTTCTACGACAGCGAGACCGTCACCATGGTCCGCACCTGCGTCAACAAGTCGGTCGCCCCGGTGATGAAATTCTTCAGCGGCATCAAGCAGCCGACCCAGAATGTGCGGCAGGTGATCCGCATCTATCTGCGCTCTCACTGCGCCATCGCCTATGGCCGGTTCAGCCCCGGTGACGATGTGCCGCTGTTCCACCCCTGCACGCCCGAAACGCGGGACCGCACGCGGATGGAAATGGTCATGAACACCTCCAACGCGGGCCTGATGTTCCGCCATGTCATGCCCAAGGCGGGTTACAAGGTGTCGCGGCAGGACAGCTACATGACCTCGCCGCAAAGCCCGCGCTATATGCGCCATACCGACCGCAAGGACCTGCACAGCAAGTTCGACCAGGCCGGGCAGCGCTATCGCATGGCGATGATGGACCTTGCCGACCGGCAGGCGAAGGGCGACTTCGCCTATCGCGACAATGTCAGCGCCGATTGCAGCGACATCATCGGCCTACGCAAGGAACTGTTCCAGTTCTGATCTGATCTCTCCCCATGGGCGGACGGCAGCGTCCGCTCCTTTTTTTCTTTTCCGGAGTCGCCATGTCCAAGCTCGTCAATGCCGTCGGCGGTGAACGCCGCTGGTGGGCCGTCATGCCCACCCTGCCTGCCCCCGCCATGGCAGGTATCGGCCAGCAGATGGAACAGGCGGGTTTCGAGGGCTGCTTTTCGCTGCAGATTTACGGGCCGCCCTTCGTTCCGATGGCTGCGACCGCCGCGCTGACGAACAGCCTGAAGGTCGGCACCGGCGTCGCTATTGCAGGAACGCGCAGTCCGGTGGAAACCGCCTATGCAGCGATGGACATCGATCGCATTTCCAATGGCCGCTTCGTGCTGGGGCTGGGCTCCAGCATCAAGAGCTGCGTCACGGGCATGTATGGCGAACCCGAACGCAAGCTGCTGTCCCACCTGCGCGAAAGCGTCAAGGTGATCCGCTATGTCATCGCCAACGCGCATAAGGGGCTCGATCCGATCAAGGGGGAATATTTCTCCGCCGATTTTGAGGAAATGATGCTGACCGCGCCCCCGGTGCGGGAAGAGATTCCGATCTGGATCGCGGCGCTACAGGACAAAATGACTGCGCTTGCGCTGGAAATCGGCGACGGTCTGATGGTCCATGCCCTCTGGTCCGCGGCCTATACCAGGAGCCGACTGCCTTTCATCAACGAGAAGCTGGCCCAATATGGCCGCAGGCGCGAAGATATCGAAATCAACGCCTGGCCTTGGATCGCGGTCAATGATGACAAGCAGAAGGCGATCGACGACAGCCGCGCCACCGTCGCGGCCTATTCCGGATACAAGGAATATGAGCCCTTCTTCGAGGCGATCGGCTTTGGCGATCAGGCGCGCGCCTGCCAGTTGAGCCTGGGTGAGCATGGCGACATCGCCAAGGTCATCGGCAATGTGTCCGATGCGATGGTCGAAGCCTTCGTGACCTGCGGGCCGGTGGACGAAGTTCTCGAAAAGATCGAGCCGTTCTGGGATGTGGTGGACTCGCTCTGCCCGATGACGCCCTATCGGGATCTGACCATGGACCAGCTGACCGACTATAATGCGGGTCTTTTCAAGCTGGTGGCGACGGCTCGGGCGCGGGCCGGCATGGTTGCCGAACCGGCGTACAGCTAGAGCGCGCTGCGTTAAATTCGACGCAGGTCGCGCGCTCTAAGTTTCTGTTGTCGCATCGTTTATGCGGAAAACCGGTTTCCACTTTTCCGCACGATGCTTTTAAGGTTGATCTCAGTAGTTGCTACGGCAGGAGCCGGGGCCAAGGATAACCCTTGATCCCGGCTCCTGCCGTCCCCCCCCCAAAGAATCAGGCCGGCACCAGTGACTCGGCCATGGCTTTGCCGGCGATGAACCCTGTCACCATGGCCGGGCCGACATTGCAGCCATGCGCCGGCGATTTGCCGCGCCAGATGGAATTGGCATCAAGCCCAGCCGCGAACAGTCCTTCGACCGGCGCGCCATCTGTTCCGATCACGCGGCATTGCGCGTCGATCTTGAGGCCCACCGTCGTGGACCCGTCACCCGGATAGATTTGGATGGCATAGAAGGGTGCCTTTTCCACCCGACCAAGACACGGATTGGGCTGATGCCTGGGATCGCCGATCTCGATATCGATCTGCGTGTCGCCCTTGCCGAAATCCAGATCCTTGCCGATCTCGGCATAGCGGTTCATCTTCGCGACCGTCGCCACCAGCCCGTCGGCGTCCACACCGATCTTGTCCGCCAGTTCGCGCAGGCTGGGCGCCTCTGTGACATAGCCCGCCGCGATCAGTTTCTTGAGACCGCCGCCGCCGGGATACACCATGCCCATGCCATATTTCTTGATGAACGCGGCATCCCCGATGATGTGGGCGGGCACGGTGCCGCTCCGGTGCATGGCCTCGACAAAGTGGACGGACGCCTCATTCCCGAAACGCTCGCCCTTGGCATCGACCGCGATGCAGCCGGGCTTCGACATGTCAATCAGATGCGCGTAGCGCGCGACATAGCCGTCCGGCCGCGTCATCTTGGAAACCACGGCCCAGACGGCATTGACCAGATTGTCGCCATCCAGCGACGCCCCGGCATCCAGCCCCATATTCATCCCGTCGCCGGTATTTTCATAAGGCAGGATCGAGACATGCTCCTCGGCATAGGGGATATAGGCCTTGCGCAACTGCTCACTGGCCGAAAAACCGCCGGACGCCAGCAGGACACCAACCCTTGCTTCGATGTCCTCGGCGCCGACGCGCACGCCGGTCACGCGGCCGGCCTTCACCAGCAGCCGATCGACAGCGGCGTCCTTGCGGAGCGTGACACCGGCATCGATCGCCGACCGGATCAGCCGCGCCGCCAGCGCATTGCCCATGGTCAGCCGCGTGCCGCGCGGATAGCGGCGCACCTTGTCCAGGCCAAATTTCGCGGCCAGCTTGCCGAAATGGAACAGCGACCTGGGCGACGGCATCTCGGCCAGATAAGGAAGGTCGAACAGATCGATCATGAAGCCGCCCGGCGCGTTGAACTCCTCGCGTGCCGGACGAAGCTCGGCGAAGTGATCGCCCAGTTTCTTGCCGTCATATTCCTGTGGCGAAAGCAGTCGGCCATGATCGGCGGCGCCGCCGACTTCAGGGTACCAGTCGCTGCTGGGCGGCGAGAGAAGGAAATGAACCTCGCTGTTCTTGTCCAGCCATTCCACCATTTCCGGACCTGCGTCGAGATAGGCGTCGATCAACGCGGGATTGGCCGTCGGTCCGATCACGTCCAGCACATATTGGCGCGCCACGGCGCGGCTGTCCTCGACACCGGCGGCCTTGGCCTGCGGGCTGCCGGGAATCCAGATGCCGCCGCCCGAAACCGATGTCGTGCCGCCGAAATGTTCGGCCTTTTCAAGCACAAGGACCGACAGCCCGGCGGACGCGGCCCTGATCGCCGCGGTCATGCCCGCAGCACCCGATCCTACCACCACAACATCATATTGGGCCATCAAGTCCTCCCGATCAGTCTTTCGATGTCCATGAGGAAAAGCGCGCCAGCCCGCGCCTTTCCCCCGGCAGGTTTCAGATTTTGGGCATGATTTCCTCGGCCACCCACTGGAGCCGCTCAAGATATTCGGTCAGCCCGGATATGCCCGGCGGCAGCGGAACGATGGTTTGATTGACCCCCAGTTCCTTCAGCCAGCCCACCTGATCGATGACCTTTTGCGCGTCCCGCGTTCCGGGCGCGCGCGGGTCATCCATGATCTCATGATGCGCGCCGACATTGAGCATTTCGAGCGCAAAGAACATGTCGATCGGCCGTCCGTCATATTCAGGCTGCGAACGGATGAAGTCGAGGCATTCGGGGAATTTTTCCGGCGGGGTGCGGAAGGGCGACCAGCCGTCGCCGAATTTCGCCACGCGCCTGAGCACCGGTTCGGCATCGCCCCCGAACCAGATCGGCAGACGCGGTTGCTGCACCGGCTTGGGCGCGAACCCGACATTCCTGAACCGGACGAACTCTCCCTCGAATTCGGGCTTTTCCGATGTCCACAGTTCAATGATCGCGGCGACATATTCATCGGCCATGCGCCCGCGCTGGTGGAAGTCCACACCCAGCATGTCGAACTCTTCCTTCAGCCAACCGACCCCGAACAAGGCCGTGGCCCGGCCGCCGCTCAGCCAGTCGAGCGTAGACCAGGCCTTGGCATGAACGATCGGGCTTTGCAGAGGCAGGATCGACACCGAGGAACTGAGCTTCATATTCCTGGTACGACCGGCGAGGAAGGCGAGTGCAACCGTCCCATGAACATAATGGTCGCCCGACAGCGCTATATGTTCCTGTGGGATGATGAAATGTTCGCCCAGCATGCATTTGTGGAAACCAAGTCGATCGGCCGTCGCCACCGCCTGTCCGATGTCATCTCCGGTCAAAGCATATTCCCAGGGCTGCGTCATCGCGGCGACGTGCATGCTGTTGGGAACGCCGATGTTGAGCTTCATGATGATCCTCCCATATTCTCCGGGCGAAAGGATAGACGGGGCGGGGTGAGCGGCACCTTCCCGCCGGAAGGGGAAGCCGCCCTGAAATCTGTGCCCGACGATTTTCGGCACGGCAAAATGCCCTTCCCCCATCCTCACCATCAGTCGTGCCCTGTCCGAAGAGAGGGTCAGGGCTTTCGATGGGCGGATTCCTTCGAACCCGTCAAGGCAGCGTCACGCCTTCAGCGGCACGAGTTCGCCCGTGATGCGAATGCCCGCCCCGTCGACCTTATAAGTCTTGTTCATGAAGATCAGGATCGACGTCAGCGCTTCGGCAGCGGCGGAATTGACGAGCGCACCACCATGCAGCCCCCGCAACCCCATGGCATCAGCCAGTGCCACAACGCGCGCCCGGGCATACTTGTCATCGCCAAATACCAGCACGTCGCACCCGACATCGACATCCTTCGCCAGCTTGTGCGCGGCGACATTGTGGAAAGCGGAGACCAGCGTGACATCCTGTCCCAGCACGTCCTGCGCCTTCTGGGCGGCGGAGCCTTCATCCGGCAACTGGACGCGCATCACCTTGGGCGGAACGAGCGGGACAGTCGTGTCCACGACCAGCTTGCCCGCGACATGGGGGGCAATGTCGCGAAGCGTCGCCTCCTGTGCGGCAAAGGGCACCGTCACGATGACAATGTCCGCTTCCGCCGCGACATCCGCATTGGCGCCCCCGCGCAGACCGTGCCCCAGTTCCGAGGCTGCCTTTTCCGCACTTTCGGCTTTTCGCGATCCGATCGTCACGGGATAACCGGCACGCGCCAGCCGCCAGGCAATCGCAGCGCCCAGATTGCCGGTGCCGCCGACGACGGCAATGGCAGGAAATGTCATAAAATGTCCTTCGATTGGTTGGCGGTAAAGCGCATCATGTCTGCAAATACCGCGGAATGAGACGTGAACCCGCCGTCGGCGACAATCGAAGCGCCGGTAATGTAGCGGGATTGATCGGACGCCAGAAACGCGACTACCTCTGCAATATCCTCCGGCCGACCGAGATAGTCGACCATATTATGCTCCCGCATCAGCGCCTGTGCCTCCGGCGGCATGTTGCGGTCCAGAGCCTCCGTCATCACCAGCCCGACAACGACGACATTGGACCGGATGCCCTGCTTGCCATATTGCGTGGCGATATAGCGGGACAGGCTGAGCAGGCCGGCCTTGGTCGTGCCATAAGCGGGAAAGTCGAGATCCCCGGCGAGGCCCTTGCCCGATCCGGTAAAGACGACCGAACCGCCGCCCGCAGCGATCATGCGCGGGATGGCATGTTTTGCGGTGAGCATCGCCCCGCGAAGGTTGACCGCAAAGGCACGGTCCCAGAAGTCGGCATCCATATCCGCGATCAGCCCATCACCGGCCAACATACCGGTCTGCGCCGCATTGGCGTGCAGGATGTCAAGCCTGCCGAAACGATCCACGACCTGGGCGATGCCGTTCGCCACCGTCTCCTCGTTGGTGACATCCATGATGAGGGCGATCGCCTCTCCGCCAGTTGCCTCGACCCGCGCGACGGCTTCATCGAGCGGCGCAGCCTCCGGGCCTGCCACGGCGATCTTCGCCCCACGGCCCGCCAGCATGAGCGCGGTGGCCAGACCGATGCCAGTTCCTCCGCCGGTGACAATCGCAACCTTGTCCTTCACCGGATATTGCAGGTCGGTCATAGCATCTCCGATAAGGCAAGGGGCCGTGGCGGCACCGGTTGATAAAGTGTCGTGCGCTGGCGGACAGGCCGTCCCACCGAGGCCGCCAGAGCCTGCATTTCCTTAGGCCCGAATTCCTGCCCATTGACGCCACCGGCAGCCCGGGTAATCGATTCATCCATCAGCGTGCCACCCATGTCATTGGCGCCTGCATTCAGGATCGCCGCGGCCCCTTCCGGCCCCATCTTCACCCAGGACACCTGGATATTGGGGATCACCGGATGCAGCACGATGCGCGCCACCGCGTGCATCAACACGGCCTCCCGATAGCTTGGCCCGGACCGTGCCAGCCCCTTGCGCCAGATCGGTGATTCCATATGCACGAACGGCAGCGGCACGAATTCGGTGAAGCCGCCCGTCTCCTCCTGCAACCCGCGGATGCGGAGCAGATGGCGCGCCCAATGGCGATATTCCTCGACATGACCGAACATGATCGTCGCCGTGCTACGCAGACCGACCCCATGCGCCACGCGCATCACCTCGATCCACTCATCCGCCGTCACCTTGTCAGGGCAGATGATGGCGCGAACTTCGGGATCCAGTATCTCCGCCGCCGTGCCGGGTAGCGTGGACAGCCCCGCTTCCTTCAGCCGTGCCAGATAATCCTCCAGCGGCAGGCCGAGCGTGCGCGCGCCATGCGTCACCTCCAGCGGCGAAAAGGCATGGATATGAATATCGGGCGCGGCCTCACGCACTGCCTTCAGGACATCAAGATAGGTGTGACCGTCATAATCGGGATGAATCCCGCCCTGAAGGCAGACTTCGGTCGCGCCGCGATCCCAGGCTTCGGCCGCACGGCGTCCGATCTCCTCCATGTCGAGCCTGTAGGCCGGACCGCGCATGGCTTTGGTGCTGCCCTTGGAAAAGGCGCAGAAGCCGCATTTATAGAGGCAGATATTGGTATAGTTGATGTTGCGGTTGACCGCATAGGTCAGCATGTCGCCCACGGCCTGCCGCCTCAATCTGTCGGCCTGGTTGACGATGGCGGTGAAATCATCCTGCCCGGCATCGAACAGGGTGACGATGTCCGCTTCGCTCAGCCGCTCCCCCTCTCCCGCCGCAGCAAGGATGGAGAGGATCGATCGGGAGGCGAGAACGGGCTCCACGGCCATGATGTCGGGCGCGGGATCGCCATGCCCTGCGGACCAGTCGTCGACCTTGGGCAATCCCCGCCCGTCGATGGCACGCAGGATCTGGGTGGCGATGGCTGGCGCTACCCAATCCCGCGCGGCGAGCGCATGACGCGGACCGATGGCGAGCCGCTGCATCAATATGCGGCCCGCGGCTTTGGTGGCGTCCTCCAATATCTCCAGATGCGGCCAGGGCGCCTCCGGGTTTACATGGTCCGGCGTCACGGGCGACACCCCGCCCCAATCATTGACGCCGGCCCGGATCAGCGGCGCCAGATCGACGCGATCGTGGAGATTGGGCGGTGCCTGGATCGTCATCTCAGGCCCCAGGATGATCCGCGCGGCGGCGATGCCCCAAAGATGATCGTCAAGCGACGGTTCGGCATGATCCGCCATCCGCGTTCCCGGCTTTGCGCGGAAATTCTGGATGATGACTTCCTGAACATGGCCGTAGCGGCGATGCAGATCGCGAATGGCGACCAGCGCTTCCACCTGCTCATCGCGGGTTTCGCCTATGCCGATCAGCAGGCCGGTCGTGAACGGCACGCGCGCGCGGCCAGCTTCCTCGATGGCTGCCAATCGCTGGACCGGTTCCTTGTCGGGCGAACCGAAATGCGGGCCGCCGCGCGCGCACAGCCGATCGGAACTGCTTTCCAGCATGATGCCCATGGAAGCGGAATGCGGCCTCAACAGCGCATAATCGGCGCTGTCCATCAGACCGGGATTGAGATGAGGCAGCAAGCCCGTCTCGCGGAACACCAGTTCCGCCATTTCGGTAAGATAGGACAATGTCGAGTCATGCCCCAATCGCGCGAGAGCCTCGCGTGCGGCGGCATAGCGGGCTTCCGGCCGATCGCCGAGCGTGAAAAGGGCTTCCCGGCATCCGGCCGCCGCGCCCGCGCGGGCAATGGCCAGAACCTCATCTCTGCTGAGATAGGCATCACCGGCGCGGGTCGGCGTGGTGGCGAAGGTGCAATAATGGCAGACGTCGCGGCACAATTTGGTGAGGGGGATGAAGACCTTGCGCGAATAGGTCACGCGACGGCCATGCGCCGCGACCGTCATCGCCTCCGCTGCCTCCATCATGTCCGCAAGGGACGGGGATCGCAGCACCGCCGCAATCCCGGCCGCTTCGTCTTCGCTCAGATGCAGTAGATCCAGTGTCACATCGCACTCCTCGCCTGGGCAAGCCCGCGAATGGTTTCCAGCGGCGCCGCATGTCCGGGCAAGGCCGCGATGAAGGTCGAGACGCCCATCGCCTCAAGTTGCCGCAGCATGTCCGTGGCCGCGTCGACGGGTCCTGCCAACGTATCGAAATCCGCCAGAAACCCGGTCAGTCCCAATTCTTCCATCAAGGCCACATTCCTGCCGCCAACGACCACATGTTCGGTCGGGTCATAGCGCGCGTGCAATTGATCGATCTTGCCGCGAAACTGCGTCGGGACCCGCGCCAGGGTTTCGGGCGTGCGGAAGGCCATGCCGTTGACGACGATGAACGCCTTGAGATCGTCAATGGCTTGGTCGCGGCTGGGACGGATCGAGGCGAAGGAAACGACCCAGATATCGATCGACAGGGGATCGCGGCCCGCCGCCTGCGCCGCTGCCCGGACCGTATCGATCCGGTCCTTCAGCGCGTCGAGATGGCGTTCCCCCGCGAACAAGATGACGCCATTGGCTTGCTCGCCCGCCAGAGCCAGCGCTTTGGGACCGAAGGCGGAATAATAGATCGGAATCGGCCGGGCAAAACGGAGCGGCTTGATCTCCGCCCCGTTCAGCTCCGCCGGCCGTCCGGCAAACAGGTCCCGAAGCGCCGCCAGTTCCGCCCGGATTTCCTTTTGCGTGGCGGGCGGCCGCCCGATGGCCAGAACCGTGCTGCCGCCCGTCGCCAGGCCCAGTGCCACGCGCCCGCCGGAAAGATCGTCGATCGTGCTGAGCGCGGAAGCCGTTACCAGCGGATGCCGCATGAAGGGCGATGTGACAAGCGGCGCCAAAGTCGCTTTCGGGGCGTCCAGTGCAGCGAGGGTAAGCGACACATAGAGTTCGTGCCAACCCGCGGGCGAATCGCCCACGGTGATCAGATCGAAACCCAGATCGGCGGCAAGACGGACTTCTTCGCGAAATCTGTCCAGCCTGTCCCCCCACATGCTGCATATGCCGAGCTTCATGGCCATCCTCTCGGGAACTTCCTACGCCCTGCCGCCTCGGCGCAAACCTGTCCTTGTAGAGGGGGGAGGCGGACGGATCGCTCACCCTCCCCCCTCATAGGCGTTTCAGAACGTATATTTGGCCGTGACGCCCCAGGTCCGCGGATCGCCCGCATAGACCGAACTGGTGGGAAAGGACGGCAGAAGAACGCTGGAGGCCGAGAAATATTTCTCGTTGAAGAGGTTCTTCACATAGACGCCCAGATCAAGGCCCGTGCCCCCGATCCCGCGCCAGTCCAGCCGTGCATTGGCCAACTGGTAACCCGGCAGCTTTTCGCCGTTCTGACCGCCGAAATCGTCGGTCATGAACAGGTCGGCGTTGAGCACGACATCGCCGTCAGCCGGACGGATCGGCAGGGTCCAACTGACGCTGGCCGTGCCGGAAAAGCTGGGCGAATATTTGTTGATCTGGCCCTCGCCCAGCACGATCGTCGAAGGCAGCCCCGCTGGAACGGTCAGGCTTTCCACCTTCACATTGGTATAGGCGGCGTTGAAACCGACGGTGAGGCTCCGCACGGGGCTGATCGATGCTTCCAGTTCCACGCCCCAAATCCGCAGATCCGCGACATTGGCGGCCAATGACCCGTTGGTCGGCGAATCCGGGGTGCCATTCGGAACGGTCGTCTGCGTGTTCAGGAACTGAAGGGCATTTTTATATTTGCTGTAATAGGCGGCGATATTGAGCCGCCCGCGTGCCGATCCGACATGATAATCATATTTGGAACCGATCTCGACGTCGGTGATCTTTTCCTCTCCCGTTTTCTGGAAAGGACGAAGATCCGCGCACACGCCTCCGGTCGCGACGCAGGCCGGGTTTGTGCCGCCCGTGGTAAAGGGCGTTTCGAACAGCGGCGTGTTCACATTGGCGCCCCGATAGCCGCGCCGCGACACGATATAGAGCAGCCAGTCCGGCGTCGCCTTGTAATCGAGCCCGATGGTCCAGCTCGGCTCCTGCCCCTTGTTGGATACCGTGCCGACGCCGTCGGCCAGACCTAGGGCGGCGGTGTTGAGGCAAGTGGCTTCATCGACATAATTCGTGCCGATGGTGCCACCGCAGGCCGATACCTTGTCCCAGCTGTAACGCGCGCCCAGATTGAGCTTCAGCTTGTCGGTAAATTCATAACCGATCTGGCCATAGACCGCCCAGTTCTTGTTGCGAACATGCGCCGTCACCGCCGGAGCAGGGACGCCACCAACGGAAAATGCCGTGAACTGCGACCCGCTGAGACCGTCCGGCTTGTCATTATTGTAAAATGCGCCAACGATGAAATTGAACGAACCAAAGTCGCCCAGCAACTGGGTTTCATTCGTCAGATACTGCCGATCCAGCACGGATGACGCTGTGAACAGGGTGAACGGCACGGCCGAAGGCGCGGGAGACGGTAGACCCGTGGGTATCTGCAGCAGCGGCAGGCCGCCGGTGTTGATCAGCTGATAACTGTAATTCTTGCGATAGCCGAAAATGTTGCGCAGCGTCAGATCGCCAAAGCTGAAAGACGTATCATTGGTGATAGACGTGGTCTTGCGATAGGCCGCACCGCCGTTGATGCCGCCATCGAACGATCCGCGACGATTGGCCTTCTGCGCCTGCAGCGCCGCCTGCACCTGCGGCTCGACTACCCCCAGCCCCAGCGCGGCGAAGGGGTAATTCTCACGCAGCAGATAAAGGCCGCCGGCCAGTTCATCGCCCTTGAAATATTCATAGATGGTCGTGCTCTTGAGGCCCTCGACCGGCTCGACCAGCAGCGACAGGCGGAAGGCGTCCTGATGGATATTGTCGAAGCCCGGGCCACCGTCGAAGGCGATCGTGCGCGGGTCCTGCCGGCGGATCTGGCCCGCCGCGCGGAAGGCGATCTTATCCTCGATGATCGGGATATTCACCGCGCCTTCCAGCTCGCGATAATCGAAGCGGCCGTAAGTGCCCTCCACATAGCCTTCGAACGCGTAACTCGGCTTCTGACTGCCGATCACGACCGCCCCGCCCAACGTGTTACGGCCGAACAGCGTCCCCTGCGGCCCCTTGAGCACCTGAATGCTGCCGATATCATAGGTCGGCACGTTCGACCCGACGGACGGCAAGGGGGTGTCGTTGAGATAGATGACGACGCCCGGCGTCACTTCGCCCAGCGGCAACTGGCCAATGCCCCGCAGGGTCAGGGCGACGTTATCTTTGCCCCCTTCGGATGAGAAGGTGAAACCCGGCGCGATCGTCTTCACGTCGCTGACCGTCTGAACGGTGCTGCGTTCCAGCGCCTCCGAAGAGAAGGCGGAAATGGAGACGGACACATCTTGC
The DNA here is from genome assembly GCF_002894065.1 of Sphingobium sp. SA916. NCBI lineage: Bacteria > Pseudomonadati > Pseudomonadota > Alphaproteobacteria > Sphingomonadales > Sphingobiaceae > Sphingobium > Sphingobium sp. SA916. The sequence goes on along the minus strand of NZ_LXYF01000002.1, from coordinate 140,491 downwards.
AGCCGCTCTTCCCGGCGACGGGCTGTGACAACTATGTCACCCGCATTCGCGCTTTCCGCCTGCGGTTCGGCCGAGGTTACGGGCTGAGCCCATGAGGGGAAAACAACAGCCGCGGCGCTCGCAACCAATGCCAATTTCAGAGCAGCCAATCGCATAAAAATCCTCTCCTTGAACCAGTTATCGCTGCCACCTGCGCGCGGCGCAAGCGTGATGACCTGCGGCAGATTCAGCGTTCAGCCTCATTAACCACCTATCGCCGGATAGGATTTGCGCCAATCCAGAACAAACGGCTCAGATGTTGTATTTGCGCCGCACCGATGCGCTATGCATGGCTGCGATGGCAGATCAGGACCAGGCTGCGATCAGGTCGGCGACCGGCACGGCCGAAGGCTCGCAGATGCCGCCCGCATTGAGGGACAATCTCGGCGCGGGCGCTGGCTGGGCCATGCCGTTGCGCCGGACAAAAGTCCCACGCGCCGCATTATGCGCATGCCGGGGCGCTTCCTCCATCGACAGGACGGGCGTGACGCAGGCATCGCCGGCCGCAAACAGGGCAGCCCATTCGTCGCGGCTTTTCGTCAGGAACACCGTGGCAAAGTCCGCCTGCATCGCGGGCCAGCCTTCCCGATCATTCTGGTCATAGTGCCGATCGGAAAGACCCAGTCCTTCCACCATCTGGGCAAAGAATTTCGGTTCCAGACATCCCACCGCGACATGCCGCCCATCGGCACATTCATAACAGCGATAAAAGGGTGCCGCGCCGTCCAGCAGATTGGAGCCGGGCGCATCTTCCCACAAACCCTTGGGCTGCCACGCATAGAAAAGGCTCATCAACGACGCGACGCCGTCGGTGATGCAGGCATCGACGACCTGCCCCTGCCCCGTCCGTTGCGCCGCAAGCAGCGCGCTCAACAGGCCGAAGATCAGGAACATCGCACCGCCGCCATAATCGCCCACCAGATTGAGCGGCACCGGCGGCGTCCCCTGCCGCTCACCCATGGCGTGGAGAGCGCCGGTGATCGACAGATAATTGATGTCATGGCCCGCCCGCAGCGCGAGCGGCCCGGATTGCCCCCAACCCGTCATCCGTCCGAACACGAACCGCGGATTGCGCGCCAGGCAGACATCGGGACCGACCCCAAGGCGTTCCATGACGCCGGGCCTGTATCCCTCGATCAACCCGTCCGCCCGCTCGATCAATGCCAGCAGCTGTTCGCGATCCGCGTCCCGCTTGAGATCGAGATAGGCCACCGCCCGGCTGCGATGCAGGATATCGCCCCCCACATCGTCCCAATCCCCCACCCCCGCCGATGGCGGCCGGGCTATGCGGACGATCTCGGCGCCCATATCGGCCAACAGCATCGCCGCGAGCGGCACTGGGCCGATCGCGTCGATCTCCAGCAGGCGAATACCGGCCAGCGGCCCGCTTTTTTCCGCCATCAGATATTCGTCCGGTCCGCGCCCTTGAGGTCGAGCATGGCGCGCGCCTCATCAGGCGTGGCGATTTCAAGACCCATGCCTTCGACGATCTGCCGTGCGGTCTTCACCTGCTCCGCGTTGGTTTCAGCGAGCCGGCCCGGACCGCCCCACAGCGAATCCTCCAGACCGATGCGAACATTGCCGCCCATGGATGCCGCCATGGCGATAATGCTCATCTGGCGCGCGCCAGCCCCCAGCACGGACCATTCATATTGGTCGCCGAACAGCCGGTCGGCCGTCCGCTTCATGTGCATGATATCGTCGGGATGGCTGCCGATGCCGCCCAATATGCCGAAGCAGGTCTGGATGAACAGCGGCGCCTTTACGAGACCGCGGTCGAGAAAATATTTCAGATTGTAAAGATGACTGGTGTCATAGCATTCGAATTCGAAACGCGTACCTAGCGGCGACAAAGTTTCCAGCAAATGTTCGATGTCTGCATAGGTGTTCTTGAACACCAGATCGCGCGACGCTTCGAGCGCTGCCGGTTCCCAGTCATGCTTGAACGATTTGTAGCGATCCAGCATCGGGAACAGACCAAAGCCCATCGTGCCCATATTGAGGCTGGCAACTTCAGGAGCGAAAGTCTGGGCGGGACGAATACGTTCCTGCACCGTCATGGAGGGGTGCCCCCCCGTGGTCAGGTTCAGCACCGCGTCCGTGCGCTGCTTGATGACCTTGAGGAAAGGTTCGAACAGATCGGGATTCTGGTCCGGCCGCCCATCGACAGGATTGCGCGCATGCAAATGGATGATGGCCGCGCCCGCCTCCGCCGCGCCGACCGCCGATTCCGCAATCTCCTCCGCAGTCACGGGCAAATAGGGCGACATGGAGGGCGTGTGGATTGCGCCTGTAATCGCGCAGCTGATGATGACCTTGCGTTTTGCCATGATATTTCCTTTCGCGCAGATTGCGCGGTTCGCAGGCTGCGCGAACGGCGCAATCTATCCTTCGATAGGAAGCCGCGCGCGCTTCAGGGCAAAATACCCAGTTGCCGCGCCCTCAGAACCGCCTGCGGCCGGCGCCGCACGCCCAGCTTGTCATATATTTGCTGCATATACCATTTGACCGTGCCTTCGGTCAGACCCAGGCGGTCGCCGATTTCCCGGTTCCGCAAACCTCCGCTCACCATCGTCAAAATGTCAACCTCGCGGTTGGCGAGGCGCCCGGTCAGACCGAAATCATCATCCTCGTCCTCATCCGCTTCGATCTGCGGTCCTCTGCGCAATAGCGACACGAGGCGAACGGCGAAGCGATCGGCGGGCGTTTCCAGTTCCGGACCCTGCGAATAGGCTTCGATGATGAGAGACGCGATCACCTCGCCCTCATCGATGAAGACCCGCACCCATCCGGCAGGTTCGGCCATTTCGACGGCGGCGCGAACAGCCCTTCGCGCTTCGGACCGATTGCCCTGAAGCACGGCGATTTCCGCCAACAGCAATTCGAAGATCACGGCCGAGCGCACCGCCCCCGCGCGCTTGACGAATTCCAGCCAGCGATGGGCGACCTTGCGCGCCCGTCCAAGCCGGTGACGTTGCATCTCGATCCGGAGCCAGGCGATCGCGATGCTTTCGTTGCGCCGCGTCGGGTGCAAGGTCGGAATGGGTTCGCCGTCCAGCTGCGGATCGCCCGCCAGAAAATGCTGCTCGGCCTCCTCAATCTGCCCAGCCTTGATCAGCAGCCGCACTTCCTCTGCCACGATGAAGGAGCGCAGGCGATCAAGTCCACATTCGATCGCCACGAGATGGGCGTCGTTGAGCGTCGAAAGCGCTCCGGGCAAATCGCCCCGTGCCGCCCACAAACGCGCGCTGACCAGATAGCCGGACGCCATCTGATCGGAAAATCCCCATTGCCGTACGACCGGCAGATACTGCTCCGCCAGATCCGCCGCCAGTTCAAGATCGCCTGCATCGTAAAGCAACTCGGCCAACGGCAAGGCAGGAAGCGCAGCCAGGCCGGAACCCGGACCGTGGATCTCAACGGCTAGCGCAAAGGCTTCTTCCAGAAACCGTTGGGCAAAGGGGGTCTTGCCCTGCGCCATCATGGTGGGCGCGACCGAGGCCTTCAGCGCGATGGACGCAAAAGCCGATCCGGGGCGCGAGAGGGCGCGGCTGGTTTCCGCCTCCAGCTTGAGCATGTCCTGAAAATGATAAAGTTCCCGCCGCGCCGACATGAGCTGCGCCAGCAAGGTGCAGCTGAGGTAGGCGTGACTGTCGGCCAGTTCGGCGAGCAGCGGCTCGGAGTCCGCCTCGACCCTGACCATGTCGTCGCGCGCCGCCGCCAGCATCACGAAGCGATGGCGGATCAGCAGGTCAAGCTGCTCGATTTCATGTGCGGGCAGGGACTGCGCCTCGCGCCGGGCTTCACAGGCCTGCCTCGCGGCGGAAATCAGTCTGTCCGCCGAAGAAAATGCCAGTTGTCGGATACGTCTCCACGCCAGCGCCAGCAGCAGGTTGGGACGTTCGGCCAGGATCGGCCAGGGCAGTTCCGCGCCCAGTTCGTCGATGCGATACAGATATCCCGAATAAGTCAGTCCTTCGGCCAGACGATCCAGCTGGTCGGCGAGAAACGCCTTATCGCCGCTCAGCCGCGCATGTTCGATCGCCGTGATAAGCTGTCCATTTTCCGCGAAATGGTCGCTCGCCCGTCGATGCATGACGGCGGCACGGCCAGGCGCGCGTTCCATCAGCCTGCCGAGGACCATTTCACGAAACAGCCGGTGATAGGAATAGCGGCTATGTTCCTGATCGATGGCATGCAGAAACAGACCTTCGCGGAAGACATGATCCAGCATCGCGCGGGCATTTTCATCCTCCGTTACCGCCGCGCAGGCCGACGGGGTCAGTTCGTCGAGTATCGAAGTGTCGACCAGAAAGCGGCGGACATCGTCCGGCTGCAAGCTCAACACCTCATCATGAAAATATTCGGCGAATTCCGGCCGAAGGCCAGTCAATCGAAGATTTCCAGCGCCTTCGCCGGCACGGCGATAGAGGTCGCATGCGATGACGATGCCGGAAACCCAGCCCTGCGTATCCCCCACTATGTCCTGTAGATCGCGCGAATCCACCGGCGTTCCGATCGACCGGGTGACCAGCTCGGTCGCCTCGGTCAAAGTGAAGGACAGGTCGGCGACCCCCACTTCGACCAGAAATCCGAGCGCGCGCATGCGCGCCAGCGACAGTCCGACCGTCCCACGCGCGGCAATGATGATGGTGAGCGCATCCCGCGCGCTGGACGACAATTGCGCCACAAATTCAAGGATCGGTTTGGCCAGCAACTGCGCGTCATCAATGATGATGACGGGTCGCACATCCCCCATCATCGCGATGATGGACAGCCAGCTTTCATCGGATGCGTTACTTTTCAGGTCTTCCCACGGCAGGCCCGCGACGATCCCGGCGGCCTTCAATGCCTGGAGAAACGACTGCTTGCTTCCTAATCCCGCCCGCGCCGCCAGCCAGAGAACGGGACGCCCCCGGGCCTTGAGTTCATCCGCCCAGAACAGCATGGCCGTTGTCTTCCCGCTTCCGGCGGGGGCGGACACCGCCGTCATGCGCGACTGAGCCACTTTGTCGGTCAACGCCACCAGCGCGGCGCGCCGGATTGGGCTATGCGTCGACCGGGGCGGCAAGATGGTTGTCGGCACAACGGTCATGCTGTTCTCTCCTGAGCACGCGCCTTCGCACGATTCGTTTTATTGTGTGAAATATATTCTGAGCGATGAATCTATAAACGCAATCCCTTTTTCCTATCCACAGATAGGTTCCCAATCAGCCGGAAAAATGTCCAGCTTCGGAACGGAAAAGCCGGGGCCGTCACGCAAGGGTTGTTACCACGCAGCTTGCGGCGCCAGGCAGGATATTAGGAAAGGTTGACCATGAAGGCCCTTTATCTCGAACGGACCGACGGCCCTGAATCCGTTGCGGTGGCGGAAGTCGAAACGCCGGTGCCCGGTCCGGGAGAGGTGCGCGTCGCACTGCGGGCGGCGTCGATCAACCATCGCGAACTGTTCATCACGCACGGCCAATATCCCGGCATGACCGTGCCGATCACGCTGGGCTGCGATGGCGCGGGCGTCGTCGACATGATCGGTGAGGGCGTGACCGGCGTCAGCGAAGGCGATGAGGTCGTTCTGTATCCCGCGCGCAACTGGGGGCCGAACCGCCATGCCCCGGCCGCCGATTTCGGCCTGCTCGGCATGCCCTTTGCCGGCACGATCGCGGAATATATCTGCGTGCCGGTCGACAATCTGGCGCCCAAGCCCGCCTTCATGAGCTTCGAGGAAGCCGGGGCCGTGCCCTTGACGGCGCTGACCTCCTGGCGCGCGCTGATGTTCAAGGGCCGGCTGGAGGCAGGGGAAACCCTGCTCATCAGCGGCGTGGGCGGCGGCGTTGCGACATTCGGCCTTGCCTTCGCCGTCGCCAAGGGCGCCAATGTCTATGTCACCGGCGAAAATCAGGACGTGATCGATCGGGCCGTTGCGATGGGGGCCAAGGGCGGCCTGCTCTACACCGATCCCGACTGGCGCAAGCAGGTCGGCAAGCTGACCGGCGGCATTGATGTGGTGCTGGACGGCGCGCCCTCGCCCAGCTTCGCCAATTATGTCCGCGCCATCAATCCGGGCGCGCGCATCGTCATCTATGGTTCGACCGCCGGCAATGAGATCAAGTTCAACGCCACCGACATCTTCCTGAAAAGCGCCAGCATCGTCGGCAGTCAGGTCGGCGACCCGCAGGACTTCAAGGACATGCTGGCCTTTGCCGGGAGCCATGAAATCAAGCCGGTGATCGAGGCGACCTATCCGCTCGCGCAGGCGAAGGAAGCGCTTTTGCACCTGCGCGACCAGCATAAGTTCGGCAAAGTCGTGGTGACGATGTGAGCGATCTGTTCAGCCTGAGCGGCAAGAAAGCGCTGGTCACCGGCGGCGCGCAGGGGCTGGGCCGCATGATCGCCGAAGGTCTGCTGCGGGCCGGGGCGACGGTCGCGATCACATCGCGCAAGGCCGACATTTGCGAAGAGGCCGCCCGGGAAATGGCGGCGCTGGGACCGTGCATCCCCCTCCCCGCCGACCTGTCGACACCCGAGGCGGCGGTCGATCTCGTCGCCCGTTATCGCGATGCGGTCGGCGCGTGCCACATATTAGTCAATAATGCGGGCAAGACCTGGGGCGGGCCGATCGACAGCTTCCCCGACAAGGCCTGGCCCGGCGTGATGGCCGTGAATGTCCAGACGCCCTTCACCATGATCCGGGAACTGCTGCCGGAACTCGGCGCTGCCGGGGCGCCGGGCGATCCGGCGCGGGTGATCAACATCGGTTCGGTCGCAGGCATGAAGCCCGAGCGGCTCAGCGCGTACAGCTATGCCGCGAGCAAGGCCGCGGTCCATATGATGACACGCGATCTGGCCGGCGATCTGGCGGAACGCAACATCACCGTCAATGCGGTCATTCCCGGCTTCTTCCCGACCAAGATGACGGCGCATCTGCGGGATGAGGACCATGTCGACCCTGCCCTGCTGGCGCATATTCCGCTCAAACGTCTGGGTTCGCCGGACGATATTGCCGGCATCGTCATTTTCCTGTGTTCGCGCGCGGGCGCCTATGTCACCGGCGCCCAGATTCCGGTCGACGGCGGGGTGGTCGGCTGCGGTTGAAAGGAACCAAAGATCACGACCACCCTCGCGGTCGGTAAAGAAGGGTATTTGCCATGACGATCGACCTCCCCGTGCTGGCGGATCGCCTCGCGATCGAGGAATGCATCTACCGCTACGCCCATCTGGTCGATTCGATGCAATATCATCGCATCGCGGAAGAAATATTCACGCAGGACGGCTCGATCGACTTCGGCAGCGCGCGATCCGTGGGGCGAGAAGCCATCCATGCCCAGTGCATGGGCTATCAGGGCGCACTGATGGGCTGTTCGCATAATATCACCAATCTGGTGATCGAACTGCAGGGCGACCAAGCGCGCGCGGCCAGCCGCGTCATGGCCTGGCAGTGGTTCGCGATCCCCGGCGCCGATCCCCTGCGCCCGACAGACCTTCTGGCGGTGGGCGGCTATGAGGACAGGCTGCGGCGCACGGCCGAGGGATGGCGGATATATGAGCGACGGGGCATCAATTTTGGCACCGGCATCGGGGCGGGATCAGTGCCCGATCCGATGCGTCCCATCTTCGAAGGCATGCAGGGCCGAACGCCGAGTTGGCCCGCCTGAACAAGGGCGGGCGCAAGGGCCCGCCCCGCTTCCACTCAGAGTTTCCAGCCCCCGCCCGCGACAATCACCTCGCCCGTGATATAATCCGCTTCGGGCAGGCACAGCAGGTAAACGGCCCCGGCCGCTTCTTCCGGTGTTCCGGCACGGCCCAGCGGGATGCCCTTTTCCATGGCTTCCAATATTTCGTCGCTGACGCCGGCCTTGATGTCCCGGCCCTTGACGTTGATGGTCGAGCTGCCCGCCTCGCCGGCGGTCATGCGGGTCATGATGGCGCCGAAAGCCACGGCATTGACGGTGACATTGTACCGCCCCCATTCCTTCATCACCGTCTTGGTGAGGCCGACAATCCCCGCCTTGCCCGCCGCATAGCCCGACTGCCCGGCATTGCCGCCAAGCCCGGCGACAGAGGATATATTGATGACCGTCCGGCGCTTGGCCCGGCCGTGCTCCGCAATCTCGTTCTTCGCCGCGGCGGCGATCACCGGCTGCGCGGCGCGCAAAATGCGGAATGGGGCATTGAGATGCACGTCGAGCATGGCCATCCACTGCTCGTCGCTCGTCTTCTGAAGCACGGAATCCCACGCATATCCCGCATTGTTCACGATGATGTCGATCGTTCCGAAATGCGCGATCGCCGTTCCAACAAATTTGTCGCCGAAATCGGCTTCCGTCACATCGCCCACGCACACCACGGTGCGGACCCCCAGGCTTTCGATTTCGCTTGCCGTTGCCTTCGCCACATCCTCGTCCAGGTCGTTCACCACGACATGAGCCCCGGCGCTTGCAAGTTTCAGCGCAATGGCCTTGCCAATGCCACGCCCAGAGCCGGAAACCAGTGCAATCTTACCGTCCAATATCTTCACTTCAATGCGTCCCGTTCTTCCTTGAAACCACCGATGCGCGCATGTCCGCCATCGATCACAATCCTGTTCCTGTCGGGCACGCTCGCCCGGAACGATATTTCGTCGCCGTGGCGCCAGACCTCCGTCCGGACCGTTTCCCCCGGCCAGACCGGCGCGGTAAACCGGACCCGCATTTCGGTCAATGAAGCCGGATCGCCGTCACAGCACAGATGGGTCAATGCGCGGCCGACCAGCCCCATGGTGGCAAGCCCATGCAATATCGGCCGATCGAAACCGGCCGCCTGCGCCGTGCCCTGATCAATATGCAGAGGATTGCGATCGCCGGTCAGGCGATACAGCATTGCCTGATTGGACGCCGTCGGCAGGTCGAGGAACGCGTCCGCTGGCCGCTCCGGCATGATGACCGGCTCCGACCCGTCAAGATCGCGCGCGCCGCCAAAACCACCTGCATCCCGCAAGACCCACACTTCCTCCATTTCGGCGATCAGCCGGTCGGTGGGCGTGGTGAGCACGCGTTTCGCCCGCACAAGCGCGGGCTTGCCCACCCCCTTGTCTGCGAGACCGATAATCTCGATCCGGCCATTGACCAGTTGCCCCAGTTCGAGTGGACGAAACAGTTTCAGCGTCTGCTCGCCATGCAGAATGCGCGGCCAGTCCCAGCCAAGTTCCGGCGCCATGGGCCAGAATCCGGGTGTCCCCAGAACCAGCGCCATGGTCGGCAACACGGCCAGATCACGCTCGAAGATCAGATGCTGCTCGGCTATGGCTCCGAGCCCCGCGCCGACCCCCAGCGCATAGAGGATCGCCCCGCGCGGATCGCAGACATCCTGTGCTTCGGGCACCCGGAAACGGCGCAATTGTTCGACGTTCAGCATCCGACTTATCCCCGGTTCAGCCGTCAGGACAGCTTGCGCTCGTCAAGCCCCAGCCCACGACCGATGATTTCGCGCATGATTTCCGAAGTGCCGGCAAAAATGCGACTGATGCGTGCGTCGGTATACATGCGGGAAATGCGATATTCCTCCATATAGCCCGCGCCGCCGTGCAGCTGAACACACTCGTCCATCACCCGGCCTTCCAGTTCGCTCGCCAGCAGCTTGGCCGAAGATGCGTCCTCCGCCGTCAGCTCCCCGGCATTGAGCAGCAGCACACACTGGTCGACATAGGTCTGGATTGCGTCCAGTTCGGCCCGCATCGTCGCCATCTTGAACCGGTTGTTCTGGAAGGCGCCGATCGGCTTTCCGAACGCCTTGCGCTCCTTTATATAGTCGAGCGTGATGTCGAAGGCGGTCTGCGCTGTCGCCATGAATCCGATCGCGGCGACCAGCCGTTCCTGCGCAAGGAAGCGCGCCAGATATTTGAAGCCCTGCGTCGGATCGCCCAGCACATTCTCCTTGGGCACCTTGACGTCGTTGAAGAAAAGCTCCGCGGTGTCCTGCGCCTTCATGCCCATTTTGGCGAGCTTGCGGCCGCGCTCGAACCCTTCCATGCCGCGCTCGACGACGAAGAGGCCGAGGCCGTGACGGCTGTTCGGGTCGGTCCGCGCGGCCACAATCACCAGATCGCTGAGGATGCCGTTGGAGATATAGGTCTTCGCGCCATTGAGCAGCCAATGATGGCCCTTGTCGATCGCGCTCGAACGCATGCCGGCAAGATCGCTGCCGGTCGAAGGCTCGGTCATCGCGACGGCGAGGATCTTCTCGCCGCTGACGATGCCGGGCATCCAGCGGTCCTTCTGCTCCTCGGTACCGAGCTTGGCGATATAGGGCGCGACCAGATCATTATGGAGATTGATGTAGAAGCCTATGTCGCCATGGCGCATATTCTCCTCGATGATGATCTGTTCGAAGCGGAAATCGTCGATCCCCGCCCCGCCATATTTTTCATCCGCCCAGGTGCAGAGCAGGCCCTGCTCGCCGGCCTTCAGGAACAGTTCCCGGTCGACCATGCCCTGTTCACGGAAGCGTTCGGCATGGGCGCCGACTTCGGCGCTCATGAACTTGATGACGCTGTCACGGAACTGCTCATGTTCCGGCTCGAAAATGAGGCGTCTCATGCCGGGATCGGCTCCTTGGCCGTCGCGCCCTTGGCGGACGCATAAAAGGGTTCGGCTTTCGCCGCCTTGTCGCGCAGCCATGCCGACGGCAGGAAGCGGGGGCCATAAAGCTGGGCGAGACGGTCGGCTTCCTTGACGAAGGCTTCGATCCCCACCGTGTCGATGTAGCTGATCGTGCCGCCGGTCCAGCTCGGGAAACCCCAACCATAAATGGCGCCCAGATCAGCGTCCTGCGGCGTCTCCAGTACATTTTCCTCAAGACAGCGCGCCGTTTCCATTGCCTGGGCATAGAGATAGCGTGTCTTGAGTTCCTCGATATCCCAGCCGTCCTTGGCCGGGAAATGTTCGGCCAGCCCCTTCCAGAGATGCTTCTTGCCGCCCTCGGGATAGTCGTAGAAGGCACCGCCGGTCTTGCGCCCCGACCGACCGATTTCGTCCTTCATACGGCGCATCACGGGGACGCCCGCCGGCGGCGTATATTTGTCGCCTTCCTCGGCAATGGCCTGATCCACGATCTTGAGCGGCAGATCGAGCGTGAGTTCGTCCAGCAGCGCCAGCGGGCCGACCGGCATTCCGACCGCCTTGGCGGCATTCTCGATCACCGCCGGCGGCACGCCCTCCGCCAGCATGGCAGCGCCTTCGTGGATCAGCATCTGGAAGACGCGGCTCGTGTAGAAGCCGCGGCTGTCATTAACGACGATCGGCGTCTTGCGCAGCTGCGCGATGAAGTCGAGGCCCTTGGCCAGCGTTTCCTTGCTGGTCTGCTTGCCCATGATGACCTCGACCAGACCCATGCGGTCGACCGGCGAGAAGAAGTGCAGACCGATGAACTGGTCCGGGCTGCGCGACGCCTGGGCGAGCTGCGAGATCGGCAGGGTCGAGGTGTTCGAGGCGAAAATAGCCTGCGTCGGCAGCACCGCTTCAGCCTTCTTCGTGGTTTCGGCCTTGATCGCCGTATCCTCGAACACGGCTTCGACCACCATGTCACAGCCATCGAGCAGCGCGAAGTCGTCGGTCGGGGTGATGCGGGCGAGAACGGCGTCCGCCTTGTCCTGCGTCAGCTTGCCCTTTTCGACCAGCTTGCCCAGCACCTTGGCCGAATAATCCTTGCCCTTCTGCGCCGTCGGGACGTCGCGGTCGATCAGCACAACCTCGATGCCCGCATTGGCAGACACGAACGCGATGCCCGCCCCCATCATGCCCGCGCCCAGCACGCCAATCTTCCTGGCTTCGAACTTGGGGAAGCCTTCAGGGCGACGCGCGCCCTTTTCGGCCGCCTGCTTCGAAATGAAAGTGGTGCGGATGATGTTGCGTGCGACCGGATCGGTCAGCAGCTTGGCGAAATATTTGCCTTCGACCGCGAGCGCCTTGTCGAAGGGCAGTTGCATGCCGTGGAACACCGAGTTCAGGATCGCGGCGGGCGCAGGCTGGTTGTAGCCGACCTTAGCGAGACCTCCCGTGTACATCATGTAGGCGGCCGAATCCTCGGGCACAGTTAGGCCCTTTTTCTGCGGCGGCGTCCAACCCTTTACGTCCCAGGGCTTGACCGGATCCGGGCTGGTGGCGAGCCAGCTCTTGGCCGTGTCGATCAGCCTGTCGGCGGGGACAATCTCATCCACGATCTTGAGCTTGAGCGCTTCCTGCGGACCGACCGAGCGCCCCGACAGCAGCAGGTCGAGCGCGGTCTTCATGCCCGCGATGATGCCGAGCCGCACCGTACCGCCCGATCCGGGCAGCAGGCCGACATTGACTTCGGGCAGGCCGACCTGCGCCTTGGCATCATCCACCAGGATGCGGCGGTGGCAAGCCAACGCCAGCTCGAACCCACCGCCCAGCGCCAGGCCGTTGATCGCCGCCACCCAGGGCTTGCCTGATTGCTCGATGGCGCGGTGCATGTCGGTCGCGCGCTTTGAAAAGGCATAGGCTTCCTGCGGCGTCAGCGTGCCGAACCCGTTCACCAGTTGCTTGAGGTCCGCACCGGCCATGAACGTCTTCTTGCCGGACGTCAGGATGACGCCCTTGATGCTGTCGTCCTCGGCAATCTGCTTGGTCGCCGCTTCCATGTCGGCGATGAAAGCATCGTTGACGACGTTCATCGAGCCTTCGGCGTCGAGGGTCAGGATCGCAAAGCCGTCCTCGGCCTTTTCCAGTCGCATAGTCTTCATGGGATGTCCCGCTCTATAGTTTGGTGTGCGCGCTCAGACGCGCTCGATGATGGCAGCCGTGCCGAGGCCGTTGGCCGCGCACAGGGTGATGAGGCCGGTTTCCGCGTTCCGCCGCTCCAGCTCGTCCAGCACGGTGCCCAGAATCATGGCGCCGGTCGCGCCCAGCGGATGGCCCATCGCGATTGCACCGCCATTGACGTTGATCTTGTCGTCGGGGACGTTCAGTTCCCGCTGGAAGCGCATGACGACACTGGCGAAGGCTTCATTCAGCTCCCACAGGTCGATGTCCTTCTCGGTCATGCCGGCCGCCTTGAGCGCCTTGCGCGACACCGCCCCCGGCGCCGTCAGCATGATCGTCGGCTCCGACCCGATATTGGCGTAGGAACGGATGCGACCACGCGGCTTGAGCCCAGCCTTTTCCCCAAATTCCTTCGACCCGACGAGAACCAGGCCCGCGCCGTCGACGATGCCCGAGCTGTTGCCGCCATGGTGGACATAGTTCAGATCTTCGATTTCGGGATATTTGGCCTTCGCCACCGCCTCGAACCCGGCCTTGCCGAACCCTTCGAAGGCGGGCTTGAGCTTGGCAAGGCTTTCCACCGTGGTGCCGGGGCGCATATGCTCGTCATGGTCGAGCACGACTTCGCCCAGCACATCCTTGACCGGCACGATCGAGTTTTTGAAAAAGCCGTTTTCCCACGCATGGGCGGCCTTGCGCTGGCTCTCGACGGCGAAATTGTCGACATCCTCGCGCGTGTAGCCATCGAGCGTCGCGATCAGGTCCGCGCCGATGCCCTGGGGCGCATAATAATTGCTGAAGGCAACCGACGGATCGGACGTCCACGCTCCCGAGTCATAGCCCATGACAGTGCGGCTCATCGACTCGACGCCGCCGCCGATACCCGCCTGGATCATGCCGGAATGCACCTGCGCCGCGATCAGGCTGACCGCATCGAGACCGGTTGCACAGAAGCGATGGATCTGCTGCCCCGCGACGGTCTGGGCATAGCCTGCCTGCAACACCGCCGCGCGGGCCAGCACCCCGCCCTGCTCGCCGACCGGCTGGGCCATGCCGATGATCACATCGTCGAGCAGCCCGGTGTCGAGATCGTTGCGGCTCTGAAGCGCCTTCAACAGCTGCGTCGCCATTTCGACCGAGGTGATCTCATGCAGCGCGCCATCAGGGCGGCCCTTGCCGCGGGGCGTCCGTACATGATCGTAGACATAGGCTTCCATCGTGAATTCCCGACCAGTGATGCAAAAATCTCTGCACCTGCTCTTGGAGCCGGAAGACAAAGCTGCACCTATCCAACGAAAGGCGCAGACAGGAGCGATGGCTGCAATCTGATCGTCATCGACAGCTGACCGGCATTTTTAGGAGCGGACATCCGTGGTCACACAAGGCGAAGATTGCGCCCCATTCCGTATCTCTGCAACCACCCTGGGCGATCTGCTTCTCAAAGGATGGGACAAGGCGCCCGACAAGGAAGCATTGGTTTTTCCGGGGGAACGCAAGACATATGACGATGTCGTACAAAGCGTCCTAAGACGCGCGCGCGGGCTGAAGGCGCTCGGCATCCAGCGCGGCGACCATGTCGGCATCCTGCTGCCGTCGAGCATCGAATTTGTCGAAACGCTGTTCGCCAATGCGATGTGCGGCGCCGTCTCCGTGCTGATGAACGCGCGCTACAAGGCGCCCGAAATGGCCTATGTCGCGGAAAATGCCGATCTGGCCGCGATCATCACCAATGACATGGTCAGCGAGCATATCGATTTCGGCCACCGGCTGGTGGAGGCCTTCCCCGACCTGCCCGATGCCACCGACCCTGCCGCCCTGACGCTCGCCGGCGCGCCTCTGCTCAGGCGGATCGTCATGCTGGGCGGGCGTTCGGTCCCCGGCTTCATCGATCAGGCAACCTTCGACGCGGCGGTGCAACAGGTGGACGAGGCCGATATCCACGCCTCCCGCCTGACCGTCAGAGTCCGCGATACCGCGATGATCCTTTATACGTCGGGCACCTCGGCCAATCCCAAGGGGTGCCTGCTCAGCCACGAGGCCGTCACCCGGGAGGCATCGAATCTCGCCCGCTATCGCTGGTCCTTCCAGCCCGACGAGCGCGCCTGGTCGCCGCTGCCGCTGTTCCATATCGCCGCGATGCTGTGCATGCTCGGCGCGATCGACGTGGGGGGCACGTTCATCGGCCAGCCGCATTTCGATGCCGGAGAGAGTCTCAGGCAGATCGAGGAAGAAGGCGTGACGATGATGTTCCTGCCCTTCGTCACCTTCCATCAGGCCATGATCACCCATCCCGATTGGACCAGGACCGACATGTCGTCGGTGCGCCTGCAAAACAGCTGCTTCGCCTTCATGCCGGATCGCGTGGGTCAGGCCTATCGGGAGAAGGCGCCCAACATGCTTCAGGTCGGGACCATGGGCATGACCGAGGCGGCCGGCATCGTCACCACCGGCGGCTATACGATGGACCCGGAAATGGGCTTCAGGAAGCTCGGCTTCCCCCTGGCCGGTATAGAGATGAAGATCGTCGATCCCGAGACCGGCGAGGAAAAGGGCGTGGACGAGCGCGGCGAAATTCTCATTCGCGGCTACAATCTGTTCGACGGCTATTACAAGGATCCTGAAAAGACGGCGCAGGCGCTGGACGCCGACGGCTGGTATCACAGCGCCGACATCGGCTCGATCGACGAACATGGCCATGTCATGTTCCACGGCCGGTTCAAGGATATGTTGAAAGTGGGCGGGGAAAATGTTGCCGCGGCCGAAGTCGAGGCGGTGCTGGCGACCCATCCGGCGGTCCGTCTGGCGCAGGTGGTCGGGCTGCCGGACGAGCGGCTGGCGGAAATCCCCGCCGCCTATGTCGAACGCGAAGGCGATGTCGAAGTCGAGGCGGAGGAACTCATCACCTATACCCGCCAGCGCCTCGCTTCCTTCAAGGTCCCGCGCCATATACGTTTCATCGACGAATGGCCGATGTCGGCATCGAAGATCCAAAAGTTCAAACTGCGCGGTGCGTTGATGGACGAACTGGGCCTGAAGGACTGAAACACTGCGCATCGACGCCATGGATCTATGTAGGGAGAGTGACATGCGGGTGATCATTACGGGTGCTGCAAGCGGCATCGGCAGGGCCTGCGCCGAACTGCTGGCGGCCGGGTCCGTGATACCGGGCGAACATCAGATGCTGCTCGCGGATCGCGATGCGGCCAATCTGCAGGTCGTGGCCGATGCGGTCGGCCCCGCCGCTGCGACCTGCGTGGTCGATCTCGCCGAACCGGATTGCGGCGACAGGATCGTGGCTGCCGCGCTCACCCATATGGACGGGATCGACGCCGTCATCAGCAATGCTGGCGTCATCATGGGCGGCGCACTGGCCGAACTGCCGATCAGCGATTTCGACCGCATCTTCGCCATCAACACCCGCTCGTCCTGGCTGCTGGGAAAGGCTGCCCATCCGCATCTCAAAGAAAGCAGGGGCGCCTTCGTCGCGACTGCATCCATGTCGGCCACCCAGCCCACGCCCGCGCTCGGCTTCTATTCCTCCAGCAAAGCCGCGCTGCTGATGATGATCCGTCAGCTCAGCATCGAATGGGGTCCGGACGGCATCCGGTGCAATACGGTGTCGCCCGGCCCCACTTACACGCCGATGACCGCTGCGGGATATAAGGACCAGTCGCGGCGCGACCAGCGGGAAGCCAATATCCCCCTGCGCAAATTAGGCGTGGCCGAGGATGTCGCTCAGGCGATCCTGTTTCTGATCGGCCCTCATGCTGGCCATATCAGCGGCGTCGACCTGCTGGTCGATGGCGGCATGAGCAATATGCTGATGCCTGCCAGCGGCGGTGGGACCGGTCAGAACAGGCAGAGCTGAAATGGGATCAAAGGGCCTGATCCGCGACGACAGCCAGTTCGGCATGGGTTCCGCTCTGGCCATTTTGCGGGTCGATAAGCATCCGCGCGGTAGCCATCAGATGGTCCGTCAGCAGCGCCACGGCGCGGTCGGCGTCCCGCGCAAGCGCCGCGTCGACGATCTGCGCATGTTCGTGAACCAGGTCCCGGTCACGATGGGCCAGAGGCACGGTGAGATAGCGGTAACGTTCCGACTGGGCATAGAGCCAGTCGCGCATTTTGAGCAGCCATGGACTGTCGCACGCAGCGACCAGGGCGTGGTGAAAGGCCGCATGCGCGTCGGCATAATCTTCGTTCAGACGGGCCGCCTCCTGCGGGTCGCGCGTCGGGGTCTTGCTCAGCCTATGGGCCGCGCTGACGATGGAAGTTTCCCAGTCCAGGCCACCTTTCTCGATGGCGCGCCTGAGGCATTGTCCCTCAATGTCGCTGCGGACCCTGACCAGATCGGTCAGATCGCTGATCGATATCGGCGTCACCCGGAATCCCCGGGCATCGTCCTGCGTCACAAAGCCTTCGGACGTCAGCCGGGACAGGGCTTCACGAACAGCCCCAAGGCTGAAGCCCTGGGTTTCGGTGATATCCTTGATGTTGATCTTCGCGCCGGGCACCAGCCGGCAGGTCAGAAGATCGTCGCGCAACTGCCGGTAGGCGCGTTCGGTCAGGCTCAGCTTCTTCGTCATCGAATGAACTATATCAGCTTCGCTACCTGTGGCAATTCGATTGAATGTATTTTGTAACTTGAAATATATTTCACCATGACCCATGCCATCGGCTCAGCGGTTTGAAAAAGATTCTCAGGAGGTTTGAATATGCGGTTGGCCAAGGTGACAAGGAATGGCGCGGTGGGTCTGGCAGTGGACACGGGCGCGGGCGTCAAGGCGCTGTTCGGTGACGCTGCGCTCTATGATCTGGACGCGCTGATCGCCAGCGGCGGCAGTGCCCTGACGGACGCTGGCGCCAAAGTCAGCGGCGAGGGCGAAGATGTGAAGGTGGAAGACCTCATCTTCCTACCGCCGCTGGTCAAGGCGCCGAAAATTCTCTGCCTGGGTCTCAATTACAAGGATCACGCGGCCGAAGGCGGCTTTGACGTGCCGGAATTTCCGACCGTGTTTGGCCGATTCAATTCGAGCCTCATCGGACATGGCGCGCCGATCATCAAGCCGGCCTGCTCCGATCAGCTCGATTATGAAGCGGAAATGGTCGCGGTCGTCGGCAAGGGCGGGAAGAATATCAGCAAGGACGACGCGCTGTCGCATATCGTCGCCTATTCGGTGTTCAACGACGGTTCTGTCCGCGACTATCAGCTCAAGACGCCGCAGTGGACGGTCGGCAAGAATTTCGACGATACCGGCGCCTTCGGCCCCTGGCTGGTCACGGCCGATGAACTGCCGGCGGGCGGCGCCGGTCTCAAGATCGAAACCCGCCTGAACGGTCAGGTGGTGCAGAGCGCGAACACCTCCGACATGGTGTTCGACGTGGTCGACACGGTCGCCCTGCTCTCCACCTGCTTCACGCTGGAGGCGGGCGACGTTCTGGTGATGGGAACGCCGTCGGGCATCGGTCTTGCCCGCAATCCTCCGCTGTTCATGAAGGATGGCGATGTGTGCGAAGTGGAAATCGAGAAGATCGGCCTGCTTGTGAACCCCATCAAAGCAGCCTGAACGAAAGGCCGGGTGCCGTCCCATGTCGGCGCCCGGCCAGCCAAGGAGGGAAGGATGAACCAGAAAAGCCCGTCGGGACGCCGCGCCAATGTTTTGGGCGTCCATTCCATCGATCATTTCGCGGTCGAAGTGCCCGATCTGGAGGCAGCGCGGACATTCTACACGCTCTTCGGGCTTGAAGTCCGGGACAGAAATGGCACGCTGGAATTATATGCAGCCGGCAATCCGCATCGTTGGGGCGTGCTGAGCCAGAGCGGCGACACCAAGCGCCTGCGCTATCTGAGCTTCGGCATCTATCCCGATGAGATGGAAGCGTTCGCCGCCCATCTCGACAGTTGCGGCGTCACCCGCATCGACGCGCCCAAAGGCGCCGAAACCGGCGGCATCTGGTTCGCGGGCTTTGATGGCCTGCCCACCAATGTCCGCGCCGCCGACAAGGCGACGCCATCGGAAAAAAGCCATTTCACCTTCACCAGCGCGGCGCCCGGCCAATCCGGCGCCATTCCCAACAGCAAGGCGCCGAAGGTCCACCCCCGCCGCCTTTCGCATTTCGCGATCTTCACGACCGACGTGAATGCCGCGATCGATTTCTATGAAAAAACGCTGGGCCTGCGCCTGTCGGACAAGAGCGAACCGGCCGTCGCCTTCCTGCATGGCGTCCATGGCAGCGACCATCACCTGCTTGCCCTCGTCCTTTCCGATCGGCGGGGCATGCATCACAATAGCTGGGACGTCGGGTCTGTGATGGAAGTGGGGTTGGGCGGCGCGACCATGGCGCGGGCGGGCTATGGTCCCAATTGGGGCGTCGGCCAGCATGTGCTGGGCGCCAATTATTTCTATTATGTGCGCGATCCGTGGGGCAGTTTCAGCGAATATTCGGCCGATATCGATTTCATCCCGCATGATGTCGACTGGCCGGCCGCCAATCATGCGCCGGAGGATAGCATGTTCCTGTGGGGGCCGGACCCATTCCCCGAATTCATCCAGAACACAGAACCGGCGGAGGCCTGATCGTCATGACCACATTCCTACTTCTCCATGGCGGCGGCATGGGCGGCTGGACATGGAAATATGTCCGCGAACTGCTGGAGGCCAGGGGACACAAGGTCTACACCCCGACATTCACCGGCTTTGGCGAGCGCGAACATCTGATCGGCCGCGATGTCGGCAATGCGACCCATGTGCGCGACATCGTCAATGTCTTCAAATATGAGGATCTGCGCGACGTTGTGCTGGTGGCGCACAGCTATGCCGGAACCGTCGCGCCCGGCGTCATTGCCGAGGTGGGCGACCGCATCGCCAGGATCATCTATCTCGACGCCATCGTGCCCCGGTCGGGGGAACGGATCGCGTCCCTCATGGGCTATGTTCCCGAAGATCAGCTCGCCGCGCTGGATGCGATGCTCGAAGCGGGCGAAGGCCCGATCGGTTCGGGCGTGCATGACATGCAGCGCGCGGCCGCCAAGGACCATCCGCATCTCATGGACCCGGCGCGGGAGAAATGGCTGCTCGACAATCTGTCGGACCAGCCGATGAAGGCAACCGCCTGTGTCATCCCCGTGGGTGCCGAGACGATCACCCAGCCCGTCGACTATATCGCGGCGGCCGTCACGGTGATGACCGCCATGCACGACCGGGCGCGCGAACTGGGCTGGACCATCCATGACCATCCAGGCGATCACGCCCTGCTGGTGGGCGATCCGGAGGGTACGACCGACCTCATTCTGAAGATTGCCGCCGCGGGAGCAAAAGCATGAATGCGGCCGAACTGTTCTCGGTAAAGGACCGCGTCGCCATCGTCACGGGCGGGTCGACCGGCATCGGCCGCCATATCGCAACCGGCTTTGCCGCTGCGGGCGCCAAGGTCTATATCTGCGCCCGGACGGAGGCCAAGGTGATGGCGGCCGCGGCGGAGATTGCGGCCACGACGGGCGGCCACTGCACCGGCCTCGTCGCCGACCTGTCGACGCTCGTCGGGATAGAGGCTCTGGTCGCGGCGGTGTCCGCGCGGGAGCAGGCCGTACACGCCCTCGTGAACAATGCAGGGACCATGGCGGACGCGCCCATCGACGAATATGGCGAGGGCGAATGGGACCCGGTCATCGACCTGAACCTGAAGGCACCCTTCTTCACCCTCCAGAAATTCCTGCCCCTGCTCCGCGCGGGCGGCACGGCGGACCGCCCCGCATCGATCATCAACATCGGGTCGGTCGGCGCGCTCAAGGTGGGGCCCAAGGAAAATTACGCCTATCAGGCCTCGAAAAGTGCCATCCACTGGATGGCCAAGAGCCTCGCCAAGCGGCTTGGCCGCGACAATATCACCGCCAATGTGATCGCGCCCGGATTCTTCGAATCCGAGATGACGGTCATCACCTCCGACGAGATGCGCAGGATGGTGGAATCGATGGTCCCCCGCGGCCGCGTCGGCACGCCGGAGGATCTGGCGGGGGCAGCCATCTATCTCGCCTCGCGCGCGGGCGCCTATGTCACCGGATCGGTCATTCCGGTCGAGGGAGGATTGTCGATCTGATATGACCCAGCTTCATGTCGTCGCCATTGGCGGCACCATGCGCGCCTATTCCTCCACCGAGCGGGCGCTTCGCAAGGCGCTTGCCATCGCAGAGGAACGCGGCGCGCGCACGACGCTGCTGGCCGGGGAGGATATCGACTTCCCGTCTTACGCGCCTGAAAATCCGGACCGTTCGGATGCGGCGCGACGCTATGTCGACGTCCTGCGGTCGGCGGATGCCGTCATCATCGGCTCACCGGGTTATCATGGCGCGATCTCCGGCTTCGTGAAGAATGCGCTCGATTATGTCGAGGATATGAGCCGCGACGAGCGCTGCTATTTCGACGGCCTTCCCGTAGGCTGCGTGGCAACGGCGGCCGGCTGGCAGGCAGCGGTCGCCACGCTCCAGCAACTGCGGGTGATCACCCACGCGCTTAGGGGCTGGCCGACGCCGCTGGGCATCGCCATCAATACCATCGGCGGTGAAGGCGACCCGATCGAAAACGCGCCTATCCCCGATCAGTTGGGGATGATGGTGGGCCAGCTGTTCAGTTTCTGCCGACGGCCCGCCCTATAGTTGGATAGGTTCGCAACGCGTCCGACAGGCGCTTAGTCGTAGGGCCACTAACGGGAACGACGATGGATTTTTCACTCACCGAGGAACAGCAGGCGTTCAGGGACATTGTCCGCCGCTGGGTCGATGCGGAAGCGCCCAAGGACTGGATGCGCGCGCTGGAAGCCGACGAAGAAAATTATCCCTACGCGCTGTGGGACAAGATCGCCGAGCAGGGATTTTTCGGGATAGGCATTCCGGAGGAATATGACGGGCTGGGCGGCGACGTCATGATGCAGATGATCTTCGCCCGCGAATTTGCGCGAACGGCCGGTGGCCTGCTGTGGGTCTGGGGCCTCACCTCCTTCGGCGGCGCGAAGACGATCGGCGCGGTCGGCACGGAGGAGCAGAAAAATCGCTGGCTGCGTCCCATGGCACAGGGCAAGCTGCGCGTCTCGCTGTCGATGACCGAGCCCGATGGCGGCACCGATGTTCTGGGCGCGATGAAAACCCATGCCGAAAAGGTCGAGGGCGGCTGGAAGCTGAACGGCGCCAAGATGTGGACGACCGGCGCCAAGGCCGCCGACAGGCTGCTCGTCCTCGCCCGCACCGACAAAAATGTCGAGAAGAAGCATCATGGCCTTACCATGTTCTTCGTCGACGCCAAATCGCCCGGCATCACCGCCTCGCTCCTGCCCAAGCTCGGCATGCGCGCCATGGGCTCGTGCGAGGTCCATTATGAGGATGTCTTCGTCCCCGACGAGGACGTGCTGGGTGAACCCGGGCAGGCCTGGTACGCGATGCTGCCCACGCTCAACAATGAGCGGATCATGGTCGGCGCGCAGTGTCTGGGCGCGATCGACGGGGTACTGGAAGACGCGCTGGAATATATGCTGCAACGCAAGGCGTTCGGCGGCATTATCGGCCGCTTCCAGATTTTGCAGCATTATGTCGCGGACATCGCGACCTGGCAGAAGCTCACCGAATTGCTGCTCTACAATGTCGCCTGGATGCAGAGCAACGGCATGCCATGCGGAACCGAGGCGAACATGCTCAAGATGGTCGCCACGGAAAATGCCGTGAAGGCTGCGGACCTCGGCATCCAGATATTGGGCGGCATGGGTTATTCGGCGGAAACCGACATGCAGCGTTACTGGCGCGATCACCGCATCCTGCGGATGACCCCGATCAGCAACGAAATGGTGCGCAACACGATTGCCGAAAGCCTCGGCCTGCCGCGTTCTTTCTAAGGGACCCGCCATGAGCGATCTTGACGATCTTCCACCCGCACCCGACGCCGCCGGCACATCGCTGGACGGCACCAGGGTCTTTACCATCACGGCTGAGGAAAATGCCGCCCTGTGCCGCTCGACCGGGATCGAGCCGGCCGGGGACGGAAGCGCGCATCCGATCTATTATTATATCGCCACCCAGGTCGCGATGGGCAAGACGGTGGCCGGCGTGTGCGAAGCGTGCGAATTCGATGTCGAGGATGGCCCGATGATGGGCAGCAGCGGCGTGCGGTTCTATGCGCCGCTGAAGGTCGGCGAAAGCTACAGAGTGACGGGAGAGATTCTCAGCCTCGTCCGTAAGCGCAGCCGCAAGCTCGGCGTCATGGATGTGATGACCTATCGCCTGCGCCTGCACCTGCTCGATGGAACGCAGGTGCTGGAAACCGATAATGTGTGGGTTCTGCCCCGCAAGGAGTTCGCCGCATGAGCTACGCCATCGGAGATGCGCTGCCGCCCTTCACGATCGAGAGCGTCAGCCCGCAAGCCATGAAGCAGTGGGCCGTGTTTCTCGCCGATCCCAACCCCATCCATCTCGATGTCGAGGTGGTGAAGGCGAAGGGGCTGGGTGACCGGGTCATCAACCAGGGTCCGATCAACGTCGCCTATATGATGAACATGCTGATGCGCGCCTTCCCCGGCGGACGGATCAAGGCGATGGATTCGCGCTTTCTGGACAATGTCTATGGCAGCGACCGGGCGGTGGTGACGGGCAGGGTCGCGGCGATCGAAGGCAATGTCGTCACCTGCGAATTCTCGCTGGATGTGGATGGCCGGGGCACGGTCAATTCCGGCACGGCCACGGTGGAATTATAAGAGATGAGGAGAAAGTAAATGCCTAGCGGACCTTTTGCCCATGTATGCATGGTCGTCAGCAATCTGGAAAAGGCGATCGAAGACTGGACCAAAATCCTGCGCGTGCTCGATCCGGCATCGCTGGAAGAACGTCTTGTCAAATATGATGAATTTTCCAGCGGTGCCGATGCGGGCATGAAGTGGGCGACGTTCGTCAACAATGGCGGCACGGAAATCCAGTTCATTCAGCCGGCCCCCGGCACGCCCATGGGCGATCGCCTCGAAAAGGTCGGCGAGCATGTCCATCATCTTTGCTATGCCACCGACGACGTG
This sequence comes from Sphingobium sp. SA916, assembly GCF_002894065.1. Taxonomy (NCBI): domain Bacteria; kingdom Pseudomonadati; phylum Pseudomonadota; class Alphaproteobacteria; order Sphingomonadales; family Sphingobiaceae; genus Sphingobium; species Sphingobium sp. SA916. The sequence continues at coordinate 116,651 of NZ_LXYF01000002.1, read as the reverse complement.
CCGGGCGCGATGGAGAAATTGCGCGCCGAAGGGCTGCACCTGCCCGGCGGCGGTCAGACCTTCAACGATCCGGACATGACATGGCAGAAGTGGAGCTGGGTCGGCCATAAGAGTACCCATGGCTGCCTGATCGAGGTCGCCTCGCCCTATGAGAGCCGCAACGACGGCAAGTGGCACCACGCGCCGGGCAAATTCGCCTATAAGGGCCCCGGCGAACACCCGTCTTTCGCGGAAATGGTGCCGCCGGTGGCCGCCGGGTAAATGCATGGCTCCGGCATGACGCCCCCCACACAGATAAGCCTGCCGGGTGACGGGCTGGAGATGGTCGCGGACGCCTATGGCGACCCGGCCGCTCCGCCTGTCTGCTTCTTCCATGGCGGCGGCCAAAGCCGTCGTTCCTGGGCGGGTTCGGCCCGGCGAGTGGCGCAAGCCGGCTATTATGGCCTGACCTTCGATCTGCGGGGCCATGGCGACAGTGGCTGGGCCAGCGACGGCGACTATCTGCTGGAAGCTTATGGCCGCGATGTCGAAGCCATCATCCATGCCCTCGGCAGGCCGATCGCCCTGGTGGGGGCTTCGCGCGGCGGGCAATCGGCGCTGGTGGGCGGGTCGCGCCACGCCGATCTGGTGCGCCTCATCATGCTGGCCGACGTCGCGCCCTATATGGTCGATACGGGGGTGGAGGACATTCGCGGCTTCTTCCGCGCCAGCGATTCCGGTTTCGCGTCGCTGGAGGAAGCGGCCGATGCGCTGCACGCCCATCTTGGCCAGCCCCGCCTGCCAGACGTTTCCGGCCTCGCCAAATCGATGCGCGAGGAAGATGGACGCCTGTTCTGGCACTGGGACCCGCGCACGACGGCGCCGGAATTTCTTCATCCCCCCTCGGAAGGGGAAGCGCTCATTGCCGCGGCCCGGCGCGTAAAATCACCGCTTGTCCTTGTGAAGGCGGAACTGAGCGAGATCGTTTCGGACGAGAGCGTCAGGCAGTTTCGGGCACTGGCCCCGCAACTGGAGATCGAGATCGCCCATGGTGTCGGCCACATGTTCACCGGCGACCGCAATGATGCCTTTGCCGATCGCCTGCTCCACCATCTGGCTCATCATTTGCCGTTATGATGAAGGGCGCGGCCTTCGTCGTCGGTGGCACCGGCGGCCTTGGCAGCGCGATCTGCCGACGGCTGTCGACCGAATGGGATCATCTAACCATCGGCTACCGGTCCAGCCGTGAAAAGGCGCTGGCGGTCGCGGCGTCTCTGCCCAATAGTTCTTGTGAGACGCTGTCCGTTACCTGCGATCTTTCCGATCGCGCCTCGATAGAGACCGGCATTCGCGAGACGGTCGAGCAATTCGGCGCCATCGGCACGATGGTCTTCGCCAGCGGGGTCGAAATAGCCCAGCCCTTCGTCAGCCAGATCAGCGAAGACCAATGGCGCGAAGTCATCGAGATCGAACTGGTCGGCTTCACCCGCATCGTATCCGCCACGCTTCCTCATTTCCGCGCTCAAGGCTTCGGCAATTTCGTTACCGTCGTTTCGGTCGCGAACTACTGCTTCCCACCCGGCGACGCCCTCTCCTCCGTACCCAAGGCGGGGATGGAAGCCCTGGGCCGCGCGATCGCCAAGGAGGAAGGCCGCTACGGCATCAGGGCGAATATGGTCGCTCCGGGAATCATCGATGCCGGCTTGGGCGCCGACTTCCTGAGATCGCTTTATTCGCCTGAAATCTGGGAAGCACAGCGCAAACGCATTGCCCTGCAACGCTTCGGCAGCGGCGAGGATATCGCCGAAGCCGTGGCCTTTCTGGCCTCGGAAAGGGCGCAATATATGACCGGCCAGACCTTGATCGTCGATGGGGGCTTCAGCCTCTAAAAGTCGGCGGTAAGGGTTCCGCTCAGCCCAGCAGGCGCTGCGCCGCCACGCCATCGCCCCAATTATGGATGCGCTCCCAGAAGCGGACGCGGGTGGGCGCGAAATTGTGCATATGCGCCATGCGGGGACACACGAAGAGTTGAATGTCTTCCGCGCTCTTATAGGCTCTGGGTTCGGCTAAAGGGTCTGGCACGACATCGCGTTCGCCCATGGCGATCAGCACAGGCACGCGTATGGCGGCCGCTTCCAGCGCCACCGCGCCCGGCGCGACCATATATACACCGCATGGGGGCGTGGTCGCCGAACGCCATTCGGGCAGCGGATCGACCAGCCCTGCGGACGCCATCATGTCGAGCGTGACGATGTCCGCAGGTTCATCATCATGGTGAAAAGACCATTGAAAGGGATGCTCACCTGCCCGTGCCGCCGCCTGAAGCGCCTCGGCGTCGCCCAGCGTCACGCCCGGCGCTTGCGCCAGCGCGGCCGCGTTCAGGACATGCGGCGCGTCGAGCGATGAGCGGCGCGAAATCCAGGGCCATGCGGCCGGAGGCTGTCCCGGCCGGGTCGGCACGACGGTATGGATGCCGCTATAGCCCAGCACGCCGATGCCGTGAAATGTGTCGTGATTGCCCTGCGCCACGATGGTGAAGCATCCGCCCATCGATTGGCCTATGCCAAGGCATGTGGCATCGACGACCGGGGGCAGCCCATCGACGAGGGTGCCCGCTTCCAGCCGTCTCATGACCTGCCGCACCATGGCGTCGTTGGCCGCCGAGACATTATCGAGATTGAGGGCATTGCCTTCGGCGATGGTCGACTCGCCAAATCCCAGATGGTCGCAGGTGACGAAAATCCATCCGCGGTCGCAATGGAAACCCGCCTGTCCGCCGCCGGACCCATCCGGCATGTCGAAACTGAAATAGCGTCGGCAATAGCCCCCGCCGGGGAAGGCGAAGCAAACGGTCATGCGGTTGGTCAGTGTCGCAAGGTCCGGCAGATGGACCGTGACCGCCATGTGCGCCGCCATGCCGAGGTCCACTGCATCGCTGACATCGATCCTGAGGTCGACAGACCGCTTCATGCCCTTATCTTCCCTTTCCGGCCGAATTCCAGACCAGCCCCCTTCATCGATCCGGCGCGCCCTCGCCGCGCCGGATCGGCCTGTTGGTCACTTATAGGGATCGACGGGCTGGGGAACGTCGATGACTTCCAGATCCTTCAGCATCGTCAGCACGTCGGAGATCGAATAGATGTGATCGATCTTGTCGCCGCGGAATCGCAGCCACGAGAACCACAGCACGTTCAACTCGTTCCCGGTCGGCTGGACACCCATATAGGGACCGCCGGTATGCTTGCCATGATGGTGACACAGGACGCAGATCTCGTCCTCGCCGCGGCCCCAGGCCTTCAGCGTGCGATAGATGCTGGGCGGAAAAGTCGTGTAGAGGCCCTGCGGCGAGGTCTTCCAGACATGATAGGTTCCCAGGTCAGGCCGGTTGGGATTGTCATAGGTCATGCTGTCGGTGTTGAAAAACTGGTCCATGCCGTCCCAGTCGCCGCGGTTGATGACCTCGTGCAGGTCCATCCAGTGATTGACCATGTACGCCTGCCGCTCGGTCAGCCCGGCGGTGATTTCTGCCCGCTTCTCCTTCGACAGGACGAAATCGGCTTCCGTGAACGGGGCGAGGCCCATAATAGTCTCCTTGATTAAAAAACGGTCCACGGGATCGATCCCGGGAGTGACGTTTCATTCCCCTTAGCCGCCGCGCTCGGCACCTACCCAATGGAAGGCGGCGCGCCTTCCGCACTGTGTCAGCAGCCATTCTATAGAATGAAGGAGGAGAGGCCATGACACTGACCCTGCAGGAAATGTCGGACAGGTTCGAGATTCAGGATCTGATCGTGGGCTATTGCTACGCGGTGGATACACGCGACTGGGACGCACTGGACCGCTATTTCACCGAAGACGCCGTGATCGACTATTCGGAAATGGTGGGCGTCGTCGGGGGCCTTGCGGAGATAAAGTCCTTCCTGGCGGAAAGTCTGACGCTGATCCTCGCCTTTCAGCATGCCGTGTCCACCACCCAATATCAGATCGCGGGCGACCGGGCGAAGACCAAAACCGCCTGCTATAATCCGATGACGGTCAGCAACGGCGAAACGGCCGATACGCTGGTCTTCGGCCTCTGGTACCATCATGATTTCGTCCGCACCGGGCAAGGCTGGAAGATCAGCCGACTCTATGAGCAGAAGTGCTACCGGATCAATGTACCGGACTGGCTTGCGGCACAATTGCCTGCCTGATTCTCCCCTCACAGCTTTTGCCGGATTCCAAGGGGGGAGCCTGATGCGCCGCTTTCTGAACATGATTTTCATCCTGTCGATGCTTCTTGCCGGCCTGTCGCTGCTGTGGCTGGGGGGACGGCTCGCCCTGCTCGGCGGGTCAAGCTGGTATTGTGTGTCCGGCCTCATGATGGTGAGTGCGGCCTGTCTCGGCTGGCGCCGTTCGCCCCTCTCGGTCACCCTCTATTGGGCCTTTCTCGCGGCCAATCTCTGCTGGTCGCTTTGGGAGGTCGGACTGGACGGCTGGGCTCTTGCGCCCCGGCTGGCCATGCCGGTCGCCATGGGCCTCTACATGTTCACCCCCTATTACCGGCGGCATGTCGGCCTTGACCGCCCCCTGCCCGGCGCACGCATGCTGTGGCCCGGTCTTCTGCTGCTCCTCGTCGGCGCGATCGGCGCCGCCTTCTGGGCGGATCGTTCGCCGCCGGCGGGCAGCGCTCTGTGGGGCGCGGGACCGGCCCGCGCCTCCGATGGCGACTGGGTGGCCTATGGCAACGACCGGGGCGGATCGCGCTATTCGCCGCTGGCGCAGATCACGCCCGCCAATGTCGGCCATCTGGAAAGGGCATGGACGTACCACACCGGCAAACTCACCGATGGCAAGCAAGGCACGGCCTTTCAGGTCAATCCGCTCAAGGTGGGCAATCGCCTGTTCCTGTGTGCGGGCAATAATGATGTGATCGCGCTCGATCCGGAAACGGGGCGACAATTATGGCGGCACCGGCCCAAGACCGATCTCGCGGGTGTCTATGGCCTCGTCTGCCGCGGCGTCACCTATTATCGCATCCCGCAGGCCCATGGCTATTGCGCCGAGCGCATCTACACCGCGACGCTCGACGCCCGGCTGATCGCGCTCGATGCGGTGACCGGCGGACTTTGCCCCGGATTCGGACAGGGCGGTCAGGTGGATCTGAAGGCGGGACTGGGAACGGTCGACAAGGGCTATTATTTCGTCACCTCGCCCCCCGCCCTCGTGCGCGGCCGCCTCGTTCTGGGCGGCTGGGTGATGGATGGTCAGAAAATCAGGGAGCCTTCCGGCGTCATCCGGGCGTTCGATGCCGTCACGGGCGCTTTTTCCTGGGCCTTCGACATCGGTCGCCCCGACGATCACGGGCTGCCGCCGCGCGGCGGCGTCTTTACGCCGGGCACGCCCAATAGCTGGGCGCCCATGAGCTCGGACGAAGCGCTGGGCCTCGTCTATGTGCCGACAGGGAATGCAACGCCCGATTATTTCGGCGGGCATCGCACCGTCAATGATGACCTCTATTCCAGTGCCGTGCTGGCGCTGGACGCGGAGAGCGGGGCGGTGCGCTGGTCCTTCCAGACGACCCATCATGACCTGTGGGACTATGATGTGCCCGCCCAGCCCACGCTGGTCGATCTTCCCGGCGGCGTGCGCGGCCTGCTCCAGCCGACCAAGCGCGGGGAGATATTCTTCCTCGACCGGGCGACCGGCAAGCCGCTGTTGCCGGTCGAGGAACGCCCAGTCCCGCAGGGCGCCGTTCCCGGCGAACGCCTGTCGAAGACCCAGCCCTATTCGGTCGGCATGCCCAGTTTCGGCGGGCCGCGTCCGGCGGAAAAGAGCATGTGGGGTCTGACGCCGATCGATCAGGCGATGTGCCGCATCCGCTTCCGCCAGGCCCGCTTCGACGGGGACATGACCCCGCTGTCGACTGAGCATCCCACCCTCACCTGGCCCGGCTATCTCGGCGGGATCGACTGGGGTGGGGTATCGGTCGATCCCCGGCGCGGGTTGATGATCGTGAACAACAACCAGGTCGGCAATTACAATCGCCTGATCCCCAGAGCCGTCGCGGACCGACAGGGCATCAGGCCGATGAACGCCGCCCATATGAGCGATGTCGGTGGGCCGGTCGCCCAGATGGGCGTGGCCTATGCCGCCCATATCGCGCCCTTCCTCTCCCCGCTCGCCATTCCGTGCCAGCAGCCCCCCTATGGCCGCATCAACGCGGTGGACCTCAAGACCGGAAAACTGGTCTGGAGCAGGATATTCGGCACCTCGCGCGACAGCGGCCCGCTGGCCCTGCCAACGTTCGTGCCGATTCCCATGGGCGTGCCCAATATCGGCGGGTCGGTGGCTACCGCGAGCGGCGTCACCTTCATCGGCGCGACGCAGGAGCATATGTTCCGCGCCTATGAGACGACGACCGGCCGGCTGCTCTGGAAGGCGCGACTGCCCGCCGGCGGCAATGCCTCTCCCACCACCTACTGGTCGAACGCGAGCGGACGCCAGTTCGTGGTGATCGCGGCGGGCGGACATGGCGCAATGCTGTCAGGTGCGGGCGACGCGTTGATCGCCTACGCACTGCCCAACCGGAAATAGAGGCGGCCGCCCGTTGGTGGCTGGGCCTGCCGAGGCTATAAATCGCCGGAAGATGACAGTCGATCCTATCCTTTGGCGGGCAAGTTTAGCCGGCGCCTCTTTATGTTTTCAGCCGAAACTAGGGGAGGATGAACATGCCCGCACATGGCAGTCTGGTGAGACGCTTGCCCGTCGGCGCCGATGATGAACGTGCGATCGAACATGTGTTGCTGCGCTACGCCACCGGCATCGACACGCGTGACTGGCCGCTGTTCCGGACCTGCTTCGCGCAGGATTGCGAGGCCGATTACGGCAGTTTCGGGCATTGGCGCGGCCCGCGCGAAATCGCCGAATATATGGCCGACGCCCACCGCCATATGGGGCCGACGCTGCACCGGATCACCAATATCGTGATAGAGAAGCGCAACGATGAGGTGCACGCGCGCAGCTATGTCGATGCGCTCCTGCCGGAGGCGACCCAAGGCGGCGTGACCCATCGCGCGGCGGGCTATTATGAGGATTGCCTGGTCCGCACCTCGGACGGATGGAAGATTTCCCGCCGGAAATTCACCATGGTCAAAGCGGGGCTGGATGGCTGATCTCAACCGCCAGGTCCTGTTGACCTCCCGCCCGTCGGGAATCGCGCAGGCGGAAAATTTCGCGATCCGGCAGGCGCCGGTCGAACCGCCTGCGCCGGGTCAGATTCTGGTGCGCAATCACTATCTTTCGATCGAACCGGCGATGCGCGGCTGGATCGCCGATGCGGGCAACTATGCCGCGCCCGTCGCCATCGGTTCGGTCATGCGCAGCCTTGCCGTGGGCGAGGTCGTGGCCTCCGCGCATCCCGACTATGCGGTGGGAGAGCATGTGTCCGGCTGGTTCGGCTGGCAGGACTATGCCTGCCTCGCAGCCGATCAGGTCGTCCAGCGCACCACCGCGCCGGAGATGCGGGCATCGCTCGGCATTCTGGGCATCAACGGCATGACGGCCTATCTGGCCCTTACCCTGATCGGCCAGCCGCGCGCGGGTGAGACCATCGCGGTATCCACGGCGGCCGGCGCGGTCGGTTCGACCGTCGGCCAGATCGCCCGCATCCTTGGCTGCCGCACGATCGGCATCGCGGGCGGGCCGGTCAAGGCGCGACGCTGCGTGGATGAGTATGGCTATGACTGCGCCATCGATTATCGCGCCGGGAACATAAGCGCGGCGATCGCCGAGCATGCGCCCAAGGGTATCGACATGTATTTCGACAATGTCGCCGGGGCGATCAGCGACTCGGTTCTGCCGCATCTGGCACAGCGCGGGCGCGTCATTGTGTGCGGAACGGCATCGATCGACCGCTGGGAGCCATGGCCCACCGGGCCGCGCGTCGAACGCCATCTTCTGGTCAAACGCGCCCGTATGGAAGGCTTCGTCATCTTCGACCATGCCGATCGCTATGCCGAAGCGACAGCGCAATTGCGGACATGGATCGCGCAGGGCCGGCTCACATGGCGCGAGGATATATTGGACGGCATAGAATCCTGCCCCGACGCGCTCGCTGGTCTCTATCGCGGCGAAAATGACGGCAAGAGGCTGATCCGTCTTATCTGATCTGAAAAGAGGAAGTCACGTCATGGATCATCTGGAAGGGCAGATTGCCATCGTCACCGGCGCATCGTCGGGCATCGGCGCGGCCAGCGCCCGCACGCTTGCGGCAGCGGGCGCGACCCTGGTGCTGGTCGCCCGCCGCGCCGACCGCCTCACCGAACTGGCAGAGGAACTGGGCCGCGGCAGCACGGCCTTTGCCGCCGACATGGCGGACCCGGACGCGCCGCAAAGGCTGCACGATTTCGTCCTCGACCGCTTCGATCGGGCCGACATATTGGTCAACAATGCCGCCATGTTGCACGCCGCGCCGATCGACGCGTTCGACCTCGATCAGTTGCGCCCGATGATCGCGATCAACTATGAAGCGGTGGTGCGCGCCAGCACCCTTTTCGCGCGGACGATGAAGGCGGCCGGCAGGGGCCAGATCATCAACATATCCAGCATCGGCGCGAACATCACCGCCCCCGGTGTGGGTGTCTATGGCGGCCTCAAGCGCGCGCTGGAGGCGTTTACCGACTGCCTGCGGGTCGAACTCGCCGGGTCGGGCGTCAAGGTCGGCATTGTCGCGCCCGGCACGACCAGCACCGAGATTTTCGAGGATATGAAGGCCAGGGGGCAACCGTCCTGGGACAGCTTCATCCCGCCGATGCTGCCCAGCGACATCGCCGACGCCGTCGCGGTCATCGCGCAGCAGTCCGAACGCACCAACATCGCCCGCATCCAGGTCTATGCCGCAGCGGACAGCCATTGACGCCCCGGCCGGAGCCGGAGTGTCCGGCGATCAGTCCAGCGTGGCGTAGGCGTCCAGCCGGAACGGATTGACGTCGCCGCCATTGCGCATCTTGGCCACCCATTGGGCATCCATCAGCAGCGCGCGGCCGACCGCGATCAGGTCGAATTCGCCGCGCGCCATCCTGTCGGCCACCAGCGCCAGATTGTCGGTCATGACGGTCGGCTGCGCGAAGGAGGATTGCAAATCCTTGCTAAGGCCCACCCCGCCGACCGCGATGGTCGGTTTACCGGTCAGTTTCCTGACCCAACCCGCCAGCCCCATGTCGGAGCCTTCGAAGGCCGGTGCCGTGAAGATGCGCGTGCTCGCGTCGAATATGTCGACCCCCGCCTCGACCAGGGGAGCCAGCATCGCTTCCAGCTCGCCGGGCGTTTCTGCATTGCGTGCCTCATAATCCTGAAGCTTCCACTGGGAGAAGCGGAAAATGACCGGAAAATCGGGCGCGGTCGCGGCCCGGATCGCCCGCACCAGCTCGACCGCGAAGCGCGCGCGCTCGGCAATCCCGCCGCCCCAGCGATCTTCCCGCATATTGGTATGACGCCACAGGAAACTGTCGATCAGATAGCCATGCGCCCCATGCAGGGCCACGCCGTCGAAACCCACCGCCTTCGCATTGGCCGCGCTGCGGGCGAAGGCGGCGATCAGGTCGCCGATTTCGCTGTCGGTCAGCGGCGCGGTGGGTGCCCGCACCTGTTCCAGATAATCGGGCGGCACGATCGCTTTGTCGGTCGGGCCCCAGATGCCGGACGGACGGGCTGATGGCGCATCGGGATGATAGCCCGTGCCCGGCACGCGAATGACGCCCTGATGCCATAGCTGGGGGATGATGAGGCCGCCAGCGTCATGCACGCCGGCCACGATGTCGCGCCAGCGCGCCAGCGCTTCCTCGCCATGCAGGACGGGCGAAGCGCCGCCGCCCATGGTTTCGCGTCCCACTGCGGCGGGATGGTCGACCCCCACCCCTTCGGTGATGATCAGCCCCACATCGGCTTCGGCCCGCCGCCGATAATAGCCGGCCACCCCTTCCGAGGGGATGCCGCCCGGCGAGAAATTCCGCGTCATCGGCGCCATCACGAACCGATTGCGCAGGTGGAGCGAGCCGATCGTGAACGGTGTATATAAAATCTCGGCCTGCCCCATCAACGCGATCCTCTCATCTGCCTGTCAAACGACCGTGCCGCAGGGAACGAGCGCCAAAAACCTATCGAGCGACAGGATATCCGCCCCCCCGGACCCGCGCATGGTCACGCCGACTTCAGACTTCTTCGATGGCAAGGGCGGACTGCGGACAGGCTTCGGCCCCTTCCCGGGCCAGTTCCTCCAGTCCTTCGGGGACGATCTCGTCGTCCACATACACGATACCATTGGCATCGAGCTTGTAAATTTGGGGGCATATCTCGGCGCAAACGCCATAGCCACAACAGGCCGCCTTATCGATCACAACTTTCAGTTTCTGGCTCATCCAGCCTCTCCTTCCTCTTTAAGCGACATTACACCTTGAACAGATTTAGTTCAATATGTATAACACGACTCAATCAAGGAAATCCTCCAGGAGAGCAAGATGCTGCACAATGCCGGGCTGACGCTGAGCGACGGAACGACGCTTGACGACCTCATCGACCGCGACATGAACGAGGTGTCGTTGCGGGTGATGAACGACAAGGAACTCTATGAGCTGGAGATGGAGCGCATCTTCGCGCGCACCTGGCTGCTCCTTGGCCATGAGTCGGAAATTCCCAAGGCGGGCGACTATGTCATGCGCGACATGGCGGAAGATAATGTGATCGTCTCGCGCGACCGCAGCGGCGAAATCCACGTCATGCTGAACGTCTGCCCCCATCGCGGCATGAAGGTCTGCACGGCGGAAGCAGGCAACGCCCACGCCCATCGCTGCATCTACCATGGCTGGGCCTTCCGCGCGGACGGCAGCTTCATCGGCGCGCCGATCGAAAAGGAGCAGATGCACGGCAACAAGCGTTCCAAGGACGAGCTGGGCCTCAAAAAGGCCCGCGTCCATCTCTATGGCGGCCTGATCTTCGCCACCTGGAACAAGGATCTGTCGTTCGAGGATTATCTGGGCGACGCCAAATTCTACCTCGATCAGCTTTTCTGCCGTACCGACAATGGCCTTGAGATGCTTGGCCCCCCCCAGCGCTTCGTGCTGCCGTGCAACTGGAAGATCCCCGGCGAGCAGTCTGGCTCGGACGGCTTCCACACCCTGACGCTGCACCGTTCGCTTATGGAAGGCGGGATCATGGGCGGCACCGCGGAGTCGATCTACGACACCGCGCCGGGCATGTATGGCGTCGACCTTTCTGTGCCGCAGGGCCACACGCTGCGTTGCCTGGAAGCGGCGCAGACCTTCAAGATGTTCGCAGACGTCAGCTTCGAGGGAAAAACCACGGAAGAACGGCTGCATCTGCTGCCGCCGCCCGGCATCACCAAGGACCTGATCCCTCAGCTGTTCGAGAATCTGTCGGAAGATCAGGTCAAGCAGCTGGCGAACATCCCGCCCCAGGTCGGCGGCATGTTCCCCAACATCCTGATCGCCTTCATCTTCGCGCCCCGCACGGATGGCGGCGCTTCAGGCGCCCTGTCGCTGCACACCTATGTGCCCAAGGGGCCGGACAAGGTGGAGTTCGTGAACTTCATCTTCGCGGAAAAGGATGCGCCGGAAGATGTGAAGCGCGACATGCTTCAGAACGCCATCTGGTCGACCGGCACGTCGGGCACGATCGAGCAGGACGACGCCGACACATGGCCGCAGATCATGCGCAATTCACGCGGCCATATGAGCAAGACCATCACGCTCAAATATCAGGCGCTGCACGGCCATGAGCGTCCAGAAGGCTGGGTCGGCGGCGGCGATCTCTATCCCGGCTTCACCAAGGACGACACGCAATGGGCCTGGTGGATGGCCTATTATAATCTGATGGCCGAAGCCTGAGCCGCGGCGACGAGAGAGGACAGATATCATGGTGAACTACGCGACCGCCGCCATCGACAAGACCAGCGTCCTGCGCGGTCTTGTCTCCACCAAGCGAGTGCCGCTCGGGTCGGAAGTCTATAACCGCCTGCTCGAAACCCTCTATGACGAAGCCGCCGCGCTCGACGAACGCCGGTTCGACGACTGGGTGGCTTATCTGGAACAGGATTTGAGCTACACCGCTCCCCTCCGCCTCACCCGCAACGGTCCGAACAAGGACCGGGACGTGGTGCGCACGATGAAGCATTTCGACGAGAATTACGGCTCGATCCTGATGCGGACCGGCCGTCTGGCGAAGAGCGCCTGGGCCGAAGATCCGCCGTCGCGCACGCGCCGCTTCGTCACCAATGTCCGCATCGCCGAAAGCGAAACGGCCGGCGAATATGAGGTTGTGAGCTACCTCTATGTCGAGCGCAGCCGCATGGACAATCCGGAGAATGAGACGATCAGCGCCGAACGCCGCGACATCTGGCGGCTGGTCGACGGCGCGTACAAGCTGGCGAGCCGGGAAATCATCGTCGACCAGTCGACGCTCGGCATGTCCAACTTCGCCATCTTCCTCTGACCGGAGCGGCTTCGGTGACGGAAACCCCGCATATCGTGGTCGTCGGCAGCGGCCTTGCCGGCTATGGCGTCCTGCGTGAGCTTCGCAAGCTTGCGCCGGACGCCCGGCTGACGCTGGTCACGCAGGATGACGGGCATTTCTATTCCAAGCCCGCTTTGTCGACCGCGCTCGCCAAGGGCAAGGTTGCCGATACGCTGATCACCACGCCGGCGGAAAAGATGGTCGCGCAGCTGAAGCTCGATCTGCGGGCCGGCCGTATCGTCGAAGCGATCGACCGGCAGGACAAGGCCGTTCTGACCACCGGCGGGCCGATCTTCTACGACCGGCTGGTGCTGGCGATGGGCGCCGATCCGGTCCGGCCGCCGATCGACGGGGACGCCGCGCACCGCGCGCTCGCGGTCAACAATCTCGACAATTATCGCGACTTTCGGGAGGCCTTGCCAGATGGCGCACGCGTGCTCGTCATGGGCGGGGGCCTTGTCGGCACCGAATTTGCCAACGACCTTTCCGCAAGCGGCTATCAGCCGGTGGTCGTCGACATGCTCGGCCATCCCCTGGCCCAGCTCGTGCCGCCGGGCGTCGGTCAGATGATCCGCGACGCGCTGTCCGAAAAGGGCGTGGAATGGCATCTAGGCCGCAAGGTTCTGGCCATCCATAAGGGCGAAAGCGGAATCAGGGCCGAACTGGACGACGGCTTGGTGATCGAGGCGGCGGCGGTTCTTTCCGCCGTCGGGCTGCGTCCGCATATCCAGCTCGCACAGGAGGCGGGGCTGGAGGTCGCGCGCGGCATCAAGGTCGATCAGACGGGCTGCACCAGCGATCCCGCCATCTATGCGATCGGCGATTGCGCCGAATATCCGCAGGGACTGGCGGCCTATGTGACGCCGATCATGGCCGCCGCCCGCGCCATCGCGCCCAGCGCCCTCGGCACGCCGACGGATATCCGCTTCCCGCCGCTGTCCGTACAGGTCAAGACCACCGCCTATCCCGTCGTCCTGCTGCCAGCGCCCACGGGCGTGGAAGGACAGTGGCAGGAAATCACCAATGACGAGCGCGGCATCAAATATCATTATCACGACGCGGACGGGGCGATCCGCGGCTATGTTTTCACAAAAGACTATTGCCAGGAACGCATGGACATGGACCGTGCCCTGAGCGAGCAGATGACAGGAGCGGTAGCGTGACGGGATTGGTGAAGGACAAGGTCGCAATCGTCACCGGCGGCGCCAAGGGGCTGGGCTACGGCATTTCCCGCTGCCTTGCAGAGGCAGGCGCGCATCTGCTGATCACCGGCCGGGACGGGGCCGCCGCTGAAACCGTCGCGGCGGAAATCACGCAAAGCTTCGGCGTCCGCGCCGTCGGCATGTCGGCCGACATGGGCGTCAAGACCGAAGTGGAGGCGATGATCGAACGCGCCGTCAGCGAATTTGGCGGGCTGGACATATTGGTCAACAACGCGTCGCAGCTTTCGCCCAATGTGCTGCTGGAGCAGAAAACGGACGAGATGCTTCAGCGGACACTGGAGATCGGCACCTGGGGGAGCTGGTGGGCCATGCGCGCCGCCTTCCCGCATATGAAGGCGCGCGGCGGCGGCTCGATCATCAATTTCTATTCGATCGACGCCCAGACCGGCGCATGGCTTCACGCCGACTATAATATGAACAAGGGCGCGATTCTGGGGCTTACCAGGACCGCGGCGGTCGAATGGGGCCGCTTCAACATCCGCACCAACGCCATCGCGCCGACCGGCATGGGGCAGGTATTTGCAGACCTAGCCGAAAACGTCCCCGGCTTTCTTGAGATGGCGACCGCCAGCAACCCGCTCAAGCGCGCGGGCGACCCGGAAAAGGATATCGGCCCGGTCGTCCTGTTCCTGGCGTCGGAAATGTCGCGCTTTGTGAATGGAGAGCTGATCAATGTGGATGGCGGTCAGCATCTGCCAGGCTATGTGAGCGTTCCGCACAATCTGGCAGAGATGGAAGCCCAGACATGAAACTGATGCCGCACGCCGACTGGAACGAAATCGTCGCCACCGATCAATCGGGCAGCGTCCAGAAGATCATGGACGGCACGTTGCGCGCGATCAACTCTATTGGCGCGCGCCGCCTGTCGATGAGCGACATCAGCGAGAGCAGCGGCGTCTCGCGCGGCACGCTCTACCGCTATTTCGCCTCCAAGGAGGAAGTGCTGGCGGCCTTCAGCGAATATATCTGCAGCAGCTTCGAAAAGGGCATTGTGGAATCGGGCGAAAGCATTGTTGAGCCGATCGAGCGCTTCCGCGCGGTGATGCGTTTTTACGGCCGCTTCACGATCGAACGCTCGCCCGAAGGCATTTTCGAGGTCGAACCGGCCTTCCATCTCAATTTCCTGCGCAGCCATTTCGGTCGCCATAAGGCCGCGGTCCAGCGTGCGCTGGATCCGGTGCTCGACTATTTCGACAGGCTCATCGACAGCCAGATCAACCGGGACGCGTTCTGCGACACGATGGTCCGCCTACAACTGAGCACTCTCATCATTCCAGCCACTCCGGAGTGGCTGGCGATCTGGAACAGCGCGCCCGATCAGTTGTGCGAATGGGCATTGCAGATCGCCGGGCACCATAGCGAACATAAGAAAGGATGAACTGATGGCTACTGCCCCCAAGGTGGATAATGAAATCCAGTGCGGCTTTGCCGAAAAGGCTGTCGCTGACGCGATGGTGGAAAAAGCGCGCGGCTTTCGCGCCTTCCTGCAAAGCGAGGCGCCCGAGGGCGAGAAGCGGCGCAATCCTACCCCCGCCGTGGACAAGATGTTGAAGGAAGAAGGATTCCTGCGCATGCTCCTGCCGCAGCGGCTGGGCGGCATGGGCCTCTCCCCCACGGATTTCTGCCGGGTGCAGATGGAAATCGCCAAGGGCGATCCCGCCATCAGCTGGGTAATCCAGATCGTCAACGGAACGAGCTGGATCACCAGCCTCGCGCCCGATGGCGTGCAGGACGCGGTGTTCGGCGGCAGTCCGCAGTCCGTCTGCGGCGCCTACAACCCTCCCGGCAAGGCGCGCAAGGTCGACGGCGGCTGGATCATCAACGGCAAATGGCCCTATATGTCCGGTTCGCGGCAATCGAACTGGGCGCAGCAGGGCGTGGTGCTGGAAGGATATGACGGTCCCGTCGTTCCCGGCATCAGCATGTGCTATCTGCCGATGGACAGCATGACCATCGAAGACACATGGTTCGTTTCCGGCATGCAGGGCACCGGGTCCGACACGGCGGTCGCCACGGATGTTTTCATTCCCGACGCCCAGATGGTGCTGATGGATGAACGCGCCGGACAGATCGACCGGACGAAGCGCCATTTCGGCGCCCCTTCCGATCTGCTGCCCGCCGTGCCCGTCGTCCGCACCACCGGCATCGCCCAGCTGATCGGCGCGGTTGAGGCCATGCTGGAAATCGTCACCGCCGAGGCCCCCAAGAAGCCGGTGCTGACGACCATCATCGGCCCGCGCACCAGTTCGGGCGCCTATATGCGCGATCTGGGCGAAGCGGCAGCGATGATCGATACCGCCAAGCTGATCCTGTTCGACCTGACCGCCAAGCTGGACCGCGTCGGTCTGGGCGAGGAATTCACCCTTGCGGAGAAGGCGAGGCAGCGTGCGGGCGGCGCGCAGATGATCGAGCTGGTTCATGGCGCCAGCGAATCGCTGATGTTCCAGGCCGGGTCCTCGGGCTTCGCGCTGGACAAGCCGATCAACCGCTACTGGCGCGACATTTCGATGGCGCTGCGGCATATCCAGAATATCCCGACTATCGGCTATGAAATCTATGGCCGCAACCTGACCGGCGCCGATCCGATCTCGCCGCCGGGCGCCTATTGAGGTCGATAAGCCACCGAAAGAAGGGTTGCCCGGTCGAAAGAATGGGCGCCCCTCCTTCCTCCGCGGCCCGGCCGCATCCATCACGACCATAGGGGAACGCCGTGCGGGCCGCCCTGATCGACAGCGATGGCTGCTTCGCGCTGGCCGATCATCCCGAGCCAGCCGCCCAGCCCGGCTGTCGCGTCATAGAGGTTGCGGCGGCCGGAATCGGCCCCACCGACCTCATGCGCGCGAAGGGCTTTTTCGGTCCCATCAGCGCGCCCTATGTGCCCGGCGGCGAAGGTGTCGGGCGCCTGGATGACGGCAGGCGCGTCTATTTCGGCCATAGCAGAGCGCCCTTCGGTGCCATCGCGGAACGCACGCTCGTGGCCGAAGAGGAAATCTGGCCTGCCCCCGACGGCCTTTCGGACGACCAGTTGATCGCCCTTGCCATCTCCGGCACCGGCGCACTGATCCCGCTGGAAGAGGCGCGGATAGCCAGAGGCGAGTCCGTCCTCATTCTCGGCGCGACCGGCCCGGTCGGGCAGATCGGCGCGCAGGTCGCGCGGCTGCTGGGCGCGGGCCGCGTCGTGGCGGCGGCGCGCAGCCGCGAACGGCTGGAGGCCATGCAGGCCGCCGGTCATGCCGATGCGATCGCCCTATTGGGCGAAGGCGATGATGACGCCGCGCTGAAGGCGGTTTCGCAAGGCGGCTATGATGTCGTGCTCGACATCATCTACGGTCCGCCCGCCGAAGCGGCGATGCGCGCCACCCGGCCCGGCGCGCGCATGATGAGCATCGGCGTGCAGGCCGGGCCAACGGTCACGCTGTCCCTGCGCGATCTCGTCTTCCGCAGCCATATCGGCGTCGGCACCGGGCAACGGCCGGCCAGCGAGCGCCGCGCCGCCTATGACCGGCTGATCGACATGGCAATGACCCAGGGCCTGACCGTCGACACATGCCGCTATGCCTTTGCGGATGCGGCCGACGCGTGGGCGGCGCAGGCCGGCAGTCCCCATGGCAAGATCGTCATCACCCGCTGATCGCATGGGAAGCCCCGCTTATATCGACCCCACCGTCCGCATCTTCGGCGATGTGCGGCTGGGCGACGATTGCAGCCTCTGGCCCTATGCCGTCGTCCGTTCCGAACGAGCGCATGTATCGATCGGGCGCTGCGCCAGCGTGCAGGACCATGCGATGGTCCATATCGGATGGGATGATCCCACGATCATCGGCGACTATTGCACTATCGGTCATGGCGCAGTGGTCCATGGCTGCATCATCGAACCCGCCTGCCTGATCGGCATAGGCGCGACCATCATGGAACGGTGCGTCATAGGGCGCGGCTCGATCATTGCCGGACACAGCTTCCTGCCGCCCGACAGCGTGATCCCGCCGCATTCGCTCGTCATGGGTACGCCCGGCCGCGTGGTGCGCCGCATCGACAAGCTGCGCGCGAACATCGTCGACGCGCTGCTCTATCGGGACAATGGGCGCGCCTATGCCACAGGCGGCCATCGCATCTGGGAAAATGCCGACATGGCGAAGCTGGGTGAAGAGGCCGACGCAATCCTTGCGCAGGACGCTGCGGGCTGGAATGACCGGGGCATCGCCCAATCCAACGCAAAATAAGAGAGCGATCATGCCCGACACGCCCGTCTTGACCGAAGATGCCATGCTGGACCTGCTGTTCCGTGACGCCCGCACCCATAATCAATGGAGCGACCGGCCCGTCACCGCTGAGACTGTCCGAACCCTCTACAACCTCGCCAAATGGGGACCGACGACCGCGAACAGCAATCCCGGCCGCTTCGTCTTCCTGCGCTCCACCGCCGCCAAGGCTCGCCTGAAACCCCATCTGAGCGCGGGCAATGTCGACAAGGTGATGCAGGCGCCCTGCACCGTGATTATCGCGGGCGACACCCGATTTTACGAATTTTACGGCAAGCTTTTCCCGTCGCGTGACATGCGCAGCACGTTCGAGGGCAAGGACGCGCTGATCGCGGACACGGTGGCGCGTTCCTCGACGCTTCAGGGCGCTTATCTCATCATGGCAGCACGGGCGCTCGGGCTCGATTGCGGCCCGATGTCGGGCTTCGATCAGGCGGGCACCGACGCGGAATTTTTCCCGGACGGCCGGTGGAAAAGCAATTTCCTGTGCAATATCGGCTATGGCGATCCGGCAGGACTCTATTCCCGCAACCCCCGGCTTGATTTCGAAGAGGCCTGCCTCGACCTATGATGCGGGGTGAGGCGTCCGCCACAAGGCGAACGCCCTCCCATTTTTCAGCTTGCGGGCGTCCACACCAGCGGCAGTGCGACCGGCTGGATCATCCCCAAATGGCATTCCACCTGATGGCCGGGTGCGATGCGGAAGTCGGGAATGCGCGAGAGAAATTCCTCCATCGCGATCCGCAGCTCGCGCCGCGCCAGATGCATGCCCACACAGGTATGGATGCCGAAACCGAAACCGACATGACGCGGCCGCCGGTCGAGCCGGACCTCGGCAGGCGCGTCGAACTCGGCCGGATCGCGGCCGGCGAGCGTGGTGGACATCGCCACCTTGTCGCCGGGCATGAAGCGGATGCCCGCCACTTCCGTCTCCTTCTTGCAGGTTCTAAAAGTGGTCACCGCGCCATAGGCCCGCATCAGCTCGTCTATGGCGTGCGGAATTTCCGACGGATTGGCGCGCAGATAGGCCTGATCCTCCGCATGGCTACCCAGATGCCGGAAGTGCAGGCCCATATTGGTCGAAACCGTATCCAGCCCGCCAATGAACAGATTGAACATGAAGCCCAGCAGTTCATCGTCGGTCAGCGCCCGGCCATCGATCCGCCCCTGCACACCGAAGCTGATGAGGTCATTGCGTGGGTTGGCTCGCCTGTCCTCGATCTCCCCACCCAGATAGGCAAGCACGCTGCGCGTCGCCTCGGCAATCTTGGACAGGTCGTGATTGTGGAGCAGGTTCATTTCCCACTCCATGAACTCGCTCACCCGGTCGTGCGGCAGGCCCATCAGTTCCATGAACACCTTGATCGGAAATTCAAAGGCGAATTCGCTCATGAATTCGCACTGGCCGCGTAGGGCGAAGGCGTCGATATATTCCACCGCATAGTGCCGGATCTTGTCTTCCAGCGCCGCCATCGCCTTGGGCGTGAAGGCAGGATTGACCATCTGGCGAAAGGGGCCATGGGCGGGCGGATCGAGCTCCGCTGGGGAATTGATCCAGTTGCCCCCCACCAGCTTGGAGAAAGGCGAAAAGTCGGTCGAGGAAAAATGATCGGTGTCGAGATAAATTTCGCGCAGATGCGCCATGCGCCGCGGCACCCAGGCGCCGGTTCCGCCGGGATAGGCGTGGGCGGCATAGATGATGTCAGGCCCCTCATGCACCTGCATCGCCAGATCGTCGAACGGGTCCTTTGCCGTCGTCATGCCGAAGATGAAGGGAAAATCCTTGCTCACCAGCTCGGGCGGCACATGATCGGGAATCGGCTGCTCCGGAAACATCATCGCACTTACTCTCCTTATATTTTTTGCCGGGAATTTCGGGTGGACATTGGGACACCGTCCACCCGCCAGGCACCTGTCTTTCAGAAGGATCGCGGCAGGCCGAGGCTCTCCGCAATGCCATTGCGCACCATTTCGTTGGTGATGGGGCCAATGCGCCACAGGCGGCTGTCGCGCCAGTAGCGCTGCATGTCGGTTTCCGCCGAATAGCCCATGCCGCCCAATATCTGGATGCCCATATCGGCTGCGGCATTGGCGTTTTCGGACGCCATGAGCTTGAGCATATTGGCCTCGACGCCGACATTCTCGCCCCGGCTCTGCTTGTCGGCGCAGTAATGCAGCATCAGTTCGGTCGTCTGCTGCATGGTCGCGATGTCGGCGATATAATGTTGCAAGCTCTGGAACCGGCCGATGATCCCGCCAAAGGCCTTGCGCTGCTTCATATAGTCGAGCGCGTCTTCCAGCACGCCGTCGATGACGCCCAGGCAGAAGGCGCCTACCATGATGCGCTCATTATTGAGAGTCGGCAGCAGCATGTACCAGGCCTTGTCCGGCTCGCCCAGAACATGCTCGTCCGCGACGAACGCATCCTCGAAATGAACGGAGCAGCTGCCCATCGATCGCATGCCAAGCTTGGCCAGCGGCGTGATCTTCACGCCTTGCGTCTTCGTCGGCACCCAGAAGAGAGTCAGGCCCTGATGCTTCTTCTCGACGGTCCTGTCGCTGCGCGCGATCACCAACAGATAGTCGGCGACATGCGCGGAGGAAGACCAGATCTTCTCGCCATTGAGCTTCCACCCGCCATCGACCCGGTCGGCGGTGGTGGCCATCGCACCCAGCAGGTCCGTGCCGCCGCCCGGCTCGGTAAAGGCGATCGCGGCCTTCAACTGGCCCGTCGCGATCAGCGGCAGATATTTCGCTTTCTGTTCGGCCGACCCGTAAAGCCCGATGGATTTGGACCCGGCAAAGCTGGTGATGCCCCATATCCACGCCAGACCACCCAGCGATCGGGCCAGTTCCCGCGCCAGCAGCATCTGCATGACGATGTCGCCGCCCTGCCCGTCATAGTCTTCCGATATGCCGACGCCGTGGAACCCCGCTTCGGTAAACTTGTCCCACAGTGCAAAAGGATAGTGGTGCTCGTCCTTTTCCAGCGCGCGCGCCCATTCCTTGGGCACTTCCTTGTCCACCCACCGGCGCACCATGTCCCGGAAGGAACGATATTCTTCGGGCAGTTCGAAATCCATTGTCAGTCCTTTTGGTGTTGATCTTGATCGCCGCCCGGCACGGCATCGCTATCGCACAGGGCGATCAGACGCGCCGCCATCCGGTCGAGGCAGGCCAGCACGCCGTCCCGACCGCCCGCCATGAACGCCTGCAATATTGCCTCATGCTGGCGCAGACCGCTTTCGCGGAGAGTTGCAATGCCGTGCAGGAAAATGAAGCGGGCGATCAACCCGCGCCGGTCCAGCGTCGAGCGCAACAGTTCGCGGCTCTCCGAGGCCTTGATGAAAATGGTATGGAAATCGAGGCCGGCCATGACCGCGGCCATATATTCGCCGCTCTCCACTGCCGCCCGATAGCGCGCGATCGCCCGCTCCAGTGCTACGATCTCCGCCGCGCCGATACGGGGCATGCCCCAGCCATAACCCAGCCGCCACAGTTCGGCCTGCACGCGGATCAGGTCCCGGGTCACGTCAGGGTCGATCGGTGTCGCCCGCTTCAGCCGGTGCGTTTCGACCTCGACCAGCCCCTCCGAGGCCAGCGTGCCCAGCGCCTCCCGAATGGGTGTCGCGCTCACATTCAGGTCCTGCGCCAGTGCCATTTCCCGCAGCAGAGCGCCGGGCGGAATGACGCCGGACACGATCCTCGATCGCAGCACCGCCGCCACGGCCTGACGCCGCGTCGCCGGGGACTGTAAAGTCTCGGCCGAATCGTGCCGATCCGGGGTCAAACCCCAATAGGGTTCGGAATATATGTCCTGCGATTCCATATTCTATAGAATGGAGCAGCGCGGAGCGGTCCGTTCCTCTCCAAGGATAGGGTGTCGTTGGGCCGGGCGCCTGTAGAGCGGCATGATGAAATGCCCCAGATGCAAAACGCCGCAGGAAGGTTATGGAGGGTGGTGCCGCGCATGCGGCCATGCCGGCGGTAACATTCGTCGCGCGATGCTGTGGACGCTGCTGCCCACAGCAATGATCGCGGTCATATTGCTCGTCCGGATCGGCTATGCCGAAATGACGCGGCAGGGCAGCAGCCGCAACATCTACAGCAACGCCATCGAAACCCAGAGTGCGACCGGCCGGAGCGCGGCCTTCGCCAAGCTCATGCATGATGCGGGACAGACATGCACGCGCACGTCCAAGGCTCTGTTCAGGGGCGATATCGGTCCCAATGCCGCCTGGGCGCTGCGGTGCGAGGATAGCGGCGACTGGCTGATCCTGATCGCTTCCAACGGCGCGACGCGCGTGGCCAGTTGCGGTCCGCTGGACAAGGCCGGGACGCCTTGCTGGACCCGGCTCTAGGGCCAATCGACATTCAGATGATGACGTGCCGAAAATGGTGGTTTTTCGTGACCCTTGGAACGAGTCACGTGCCTCGCTTCAACCATTTGCAGGCCGTCAGGGCTGAATGTCGATTGGCCCTAGGGCATCGGCCACTCCTGGAGCCAATTCCTCTCCGATTGCATTCGGGGTCCGTCGGTCAGCCCAGCCCCTCCCCACTCCGCCACCAGCCAAGGCGAGGCGCGGCCTGTATCATCACATCCCATGCCCGCACGCTTGCCGCTTCGATGGCGGCGGGGTCTGCACGAAGCCCGGCGAAGGTGCGTTCAATCATCTCGTCAATATAGGCGCGTGGCTCGACCGACCGCAGCATCAGGCGCCGCCGCGCCTCGATCGTCATGCCGACGATCAGGTCCACCGCCACGTCGAGCGACCGGAACGTCATCTGCCCGCCATTCCGCGCGGCATCCAGCGCGTCGCGCACCAGCAGGTCGAACATGCTCGCCCGCGCGAAATAATCGACATAGTCGACGCGGCAGGTAAAACCGCCCCAGCGCGGATCATGCCAGGCCCGCGCCATCGCCATGGCCGCGCCGCCGACCGCCCGGACCAGCGGGTCCGTCACATCGTCGAACAGCCTGCGGAAATCAGCGATCAGGTCCGCCGTCATCCGCTCGCCCAGTTCATTCACCGCAGCGTCAAGGGAGTCGAAATATTTGTAGAAACTGCCGCGCGACACGTCCGCGGCGCGGATCACGTCGTCGATCACCAGACTGCCGCTGCCCTGCCCCGGCTGATACAGGTCGAGCACGGCGTCCAGCAACCGCTCACGCATCCGTGCACGCCTGATTGCCGCCGCCGCCGTGCGCGGATCGACAGCGGGGGAAACAGGCACGGCGTCGGTCATCGCCTCCCTATTGCATCGGGTGGAAATAGCGCGCAAGCAGGCTGCCATCCTCGCCGAATATATAATGTTCGATGCTGTGCACGCTGACAGGATGCCCGTTATAGTCGCCTTCATTGCGGACATAGATGACCGCTTCGTTGCCGCTCACCTTCACATCCTCGACGATCAGCTTCCATCCGACATATTGCCCGCACAGCGCCTCCAGCTTGTCCCAGCCTTCCTGCACCGGGCCGGTGGCCGGGTCCTGCACCTTGAAGCCGCCCGGCGCGATCGCGCGGAACGCCGCAATGAAATCGTCAATACGGCCCTCGCTGAACAGGTCGGCCTGGGTCTTCAGGAATGTTGCGATTTCCTGCGCGGTCGGTTGTGCCATGATATTATGTCCTTCTCCTGTCATTTCGGTTCCGCCCAGACCGGGGCCGGCGTGATGTCGGGCAGCAGGGCGATATTGGACGGAAGGCCCGCGATCGCCCGGCCATAAAGCTCCAGCGAAAGCTGCCCGTTCAGCGCATTGTGGCGGGTGCCGACGCTCAGGTCGCGCCACATCCGCTGCAAGGGGCTGGAAAGGGCAAAGGCGCCCGGCCCGGCGACATCCATCAGCCGGTTGCCCGCCGCGCGCAGCAATTCCATCGCATAGCCGCAATCGGCCTGGAGCTGCGCCTTGTCAAAGCCCGTGAGCACGCGGCGTTGCGCGGTTTCGTCCAGCATCCCGGCGGCCCGGCGCACATGCAGCCAGGCCGAATCGATCTCCATCGCCGCGCGGCCGGTCATGCCGACCAAGGCCTCCGAACCGCTCTGCCCGGCATAGGTCCAGCCCACCACCTGCCGCTTGGGCATCGCCTGCACCACACCTTCGAGCAGCGCCGTCGCCGCGCCCAGCATCGGCGCGAGCACGCCGAGGGGAAATAGCGGCTCCATTGGCCAGCGGTCGCGCGGCTCCAGCCCCTCCATCGCCAGGATCGCCTCCGCGGGCGGCCTGCGCGACGACCAGAGGATCAGTTCCTCCGGCACGAACAAATCCTGCGCGACAATCATGTTGCTGCCGGAGCCGGCCATGCCCGCGACATGCCAGTTGTCCTCGATCGAACAGGCCGCATCGCGCAGGTCCAGAAACGCCAGAGCCTGTTCGGCGCCCCGATCCGTATCGATCATGACGCCGTTCAGCGCCCAGTCGGCGTGAAGGCATCCCGATCCATAGCCCCAACGCCCCGAGACGCGATAGCCGCCCGGCACCGCGACCGCTTTGCCCGAAGGCGCGGAGGCGCTGCAAAACAGTTCCTCGCCGGTTCGGAACAGCCGCCCCGTCATGGTCGGCGGCAGTGCGAGCGCGGTCCCGGTGATCCCCGACAAAAGACCATAGGCCCAGGCGGTGCCGACGCAGCCTTTGGCCAGTTCGGCCACGGTCTCGATATGGGTGGTCAGCCTGTGTCCGGGGCCGCCCGCGCGCTGGGGCGCCGTGATATGGAACAGGCCGGACGCGCGCAACGCCGCCATCACCGGCGGAACGATCCGCCGCTCGCGTTCGCAGGCGGCGGCATGGTCCTCCAGCAAGGACCGCAGCGATGCGGCGATGCCCACGGGATCAGCGACGAAGGCCACAGGCCGCTTGTCCGCCATGCGCTTTTCCACTGCTTCAGATCGCATCCGAATCACCTCCTCTCATTAGCATTTTCATTTAATGACGTTTTTGTCATTATACGACAAGCACCCCTCCGACATTCTTTTGCCATGTGCCTCCCCATGGGCCGTTTCATTCCGATTTGATGCGGCCCTGCCTCCCGATAGGCTGTCGCGGGGCGCTCCTCTTCTAGGGTCCGCGCAATCGCCGACAGCGCCGATAAGGCCGGCACCAAGAGAGGACTTGCACGCGATGCGTAAAATCGACCTTCCGCCCTTCGACCGCGCCGCTTTCGCCGAAAAATACGGTCCCTGGGCCGTCATCGCCGGCGCTTCCGAAGGGACCGGCGCCTGCTATGCGGAACAGCTCGCCGCCATGGGCATCCATCTGGTACTCGTCTCACGCCGGCAGGAGGCGCTCGATGCGCTGGGCCAACGGCTGGCGGCCGAACATGGCATCGAATATCGGGCCATCACCGCCGACCTCACCGAACAGGGCATGGGCAGCCGACTGGTCGAGGCGACCGCCGATCTCGACATCGGCCTCTATATTTCCAATGCCGGCGCCGACGGCGCGGGCAACAGCTTCCTGGGCGCACCGGTCGATCGCTCGTTGCGGCTGCTGACGATGAACGCCGCCAATGTGCTGGAGGCGGTCCATGGTTTTGGCAATCGCTTCCTGAAGCGCGGCAAGGGCGGCCTCGTCGTCATGTCATCCGGCGCGGGCCTTGGCGGGCAGCCCTGGCTTGTCATGTATTCCGCAACCAAGGCTTTCGAACTCAATTTCGTCGAATCGCTCTGGGCGGAACTGGACGGGCAGAATGTCGACATCGTCGGCATGGCCGCGCCGATCATGGACACGCCGACCCTGCGCCGCGCCACCGAGGGGCTGGGGATGGATTATTCCATTGCCTATGATCCCGCCGAGGTCTGCGCTCTTGCCCTCGCCAGCCTCGGCAAGGAACCGCTGGTGATCGTGCCCGATGGTCCGGATGAGGGGAAAATCCCGCAGATCCAGGCCGATCGCAAGACCCGCCTCGTTGCGCTGGCCGAATGGGGCAAGGCCTATACCGCCGCCGCGAAGGGCTGACCGGGCACGAAGAAGGGGAACAGGAAATGACGGATCAGGTCGACGTCGTCGTCATCGGCGCAGGGCATAATGGCATGGCCGCCGCCGGATATCTGGCGAAGGCAGGCAAGAAGGTCGTCGTGGTCGAGCGCCTGGCCAAGGTCGGCGGCATGACCAGTTCGGGCTATATGATTCCCGAAGCTCCGGAGCATATGGTGACGCCCTGCGCCGTCGAACTGCTGTTCGCGCGCAAATCCGGCATCATTGAGGACTTCGACCTGCACAAATACGGCCTGCGCACTGTCGATCCCGATCCGACCTACGCCTATCTCCATCCCGACGGCAGCTCCATCGCGCTTTTCTACGACTATCATCGCACGGCCGAGGATATTACGCGCATCAACCGCAATGACGGCAAGGCCTATCTGGAGTTCATGAAGACACTGAACGTCATGATGGACATTGGCTTTCCGCTCATGATGGCCGAGCCGGGGCGGCCGGACGTCAGAAATCTCTCCAAGATGATCGGCAGCGCGGTCCGCAATGTCCGGTTGAAGGACGAGCTGATCGCCATGTCGAAGGCGACGGCCGACCAGATCGCGTGCGAGCGGTTCGAGCATCCGGCAACGATCGCCCTGCTGCTCGGCATCGCGGCAGGGGCTGGCCCCGTCGACGATGACGGCAATGCCGCCGCCTATATGATCTTCGCCGTCACCCATAAATATGGCACCGGCAAGCCGATCGGGAGCCTGCAATCCTTCTCCGACGCGCTCGCGCGCAGCATCGAGGCTTCGGGCGCGACGATCGAACTCAATGCGCCCGTCGCCGAGATCATCGTCGATGACGGCGCGGCAAAGGGCGTGCGGCTGGAGGACGGTCGGGTCATCCGCGCCAAAATGGTGATCGCGACCTGCGATCCCCGCACGGCCATGCGCCTCACGACGCCCGGCGGCGTGCCGCGTGCGCTGACACAGCGGATCGAACATGCCCCGGCGAACCGGTCGAACGCCGCGCCCTTCCTCGCCAACATCGCCATGTCGGGTCCGCTCAGCCTCAAGAAGCATCAGGACCTGCGCCATGATGACGCCGATCTCAACAAGGCGGTCGGCCTGATCGGCACACCGGAGGAAGTGCGCCAATCCTTCGCCATGGCGCGGCGCGGCGACATTCCCGACCGGCATGCCATGTCGCTCAGCCCGCTGTCCAATTCCGATCCGACGCAGGCGCCTCCCGGCGGCTCGCTCGCCTATGTCTACCTGCCGGGCGTGGCCGTGGATGCGCGGGAAGGCTGGTCGCCCACGCTCAAGGACAGGACCATGGCCTCTGTCATCAGCCATCTGGGTGAATTTTACGACGGTCTGGACACGGAGGTCGGCCGCTTCGTCGAGACCGCGCGGGAACGCGAAACGCGCCTCAACGTCACCAATGGCTGCGTGACCCATATCGACTTCGGCGCGCTGCGCTCGGGCGTCCATCGCCCTGCCACCGGCTTTGGCGGCCCCAAGCCGCCTTTCCCCGGCTTCCTGATCGGTGGCGCGGGCGCGCATCCGGGCGGCGGCGTATCGGGCATTGCCGGGCGGATCGCAGCCAACCGGGCGCTGCGCGAACTCAAGAAAATCAGATAAGGAACTTCCCGCATGTCGAGCATGCCCAATCCGGTCGGCATTCCCGCCCATCTGGACGATGTGACAGCGCAATGGCTGACGCAGATCATGCAGCCGCGCTATCCCGGCATCGTGGTCGAGGGGATGGAGGAGGTGTTCCTCCGCAACAGCCACACCACCAAATATCAGGTGAGACTGACCCTCAACGATGTCGGCAAGGCGGCGGGCATTCCCGAAAATGTCTGCCTCAAGGCCAATTGGGCGCAGTTCGACAGTCAGGGCATCTGCCGCCTCGAAGCCCGTTTCTATGAGGATTTTCGCCGCCACGTCGCCTTCCCCGCCCCGCGATCCTATTTCGAGGCATGGGACCCGCGCCCCGACAGCGGTCAGGGACTGGTCGTGATGGAGGATCTGTCCATTGAGGGCGGCCATTTCGGCATCAGCACCGACCATATGGGCGTGGAGGAAGCGGCGCACGCGGTCGCCAGCCTCGCCCGCATTCATGGCGCCTTCTGGGACAGCCCCGTCCTTCACGCGGCTGACTGGCTGCCCGTCTCCATGGCGACGCCGGTGGACACGCAGCAACTGACCATGATGTACGGCTTTGCCGAGCAGAACCATGCCAAGCCTGACTATCAGGCCTTCCTGCCGGGCTGGATCAAGGGCGATCTCTCCCGCCTGCATCACGTCTACAACGCCCTGATCGATTTCGCGCGGACCAAGGAACAGGGGCCATGGTGCCTCGTCCATGGCGACAGCCATCAGGGCAACAGCTATGTCCGCCCCGATGGCGAGCGCGTTTGGCTCGACTGGCAGCTCGTCCGCAAGGGACGGCCGATCCGCGACTTCACCTATTTCGTGCTGGGCGCCCTCACGATCGAGGAACGGCGCGCCCATGACCGGGAATTGCTGCGCCACTATCGCCGCTGCCTGGTCGAAACGGGGGCGCTCGGCGTGCCGGACGACGACACGCTGTGGGAATATTATCGCCGCTGGCCGCCCTATGCGATGCAGGCGTGGATCGCGAACATGGACGAATGGGGCCAGAAGGGCACGCATATCGTCGAGCGCATCTTCGTGGCGGGCGAGGATCTGGGCACCGTCGCGGCGCTCGGCATCCAGTTTTGACGAGGGGGGTGATCGGATGACCGCCGCCATCACCGCCTTCCGCGCCAATGTTCCACAGGAGGCTCTGGACGATCTGCGCCAAAGATTACGCCGCACCCGCTGGCCCGAGACGCAGACGGTCAGCGACTGGAGCCAGGGGGTGCCACTCGCGGCGCTGCGCGATCTGTGCGCCTATTGGGCGGAGGGCTATGACTGGCGGCGGTGCGAAAGGACGCTCAATGCCCTGCCCCAGTTCACCACCCCGATAGACGGTCTTTCGATCCATTTCATCCATGTGCGCAGCCCCCGGCCGGATGCGCTGCCGCTGATCCTGACCCATGGCTGGCCGGGATCGGTGCTGGAGTTTCTGAAGGTGATCGGACCACTGACCGATCCCGCCGCCCATGGCGCGCCGGATGCCCCGGCCTTCCATGTCGTCATACCCTCCCTGCCCGGCTACGGCTTTTCGGATAAACCAATGGCCACCGGCTGGGGCGTCGAGACAATCGCGGATGACTGGATTCAGCTCATGCGCCGGCTGGGCTATGACCGCTTCGTCGCGCAGGGCGGCGACTGGGGCGCGGCGGTCACGACCGCCATCGCCATGGCGGCGCCGCCGGGATGCATCGGCGTCCATCTCAACATGCCGCTCGTCTTTCCGGTGGAAAGCGACTTTGCCGATCTGACCCCCGCCGAGGCCAAAACGGTCGAGCGGATGCAATATTATCAGGATCATGATTCCGGCTACGCCAAATTGCAGGGCACCCGCCCGCAGACGATCGGCTATGGCCTTGCCGATTCACCCGTCGCGCAGGCCGCCTGGATCTACGAGAAGTTCCAGGCGTGGACCGACAATCAGGGTGTGCCGGAGGATGCCCTGACGCAGGACGAAATGCTGGACGTGATCAGCCTCTACTGGTTCACCAACAGCGGCGCCTCATCGGCGCGGCTTTATTGGGAAAGCGCCAGTGCGTTTCAGGCCCGAAAACTGGACCTTCCGGTGGGCGTGAGCATCTTTGCGCAGGAAATCTTCCGTCCATCGCGTCGCTGGGCGGAACGCAGCTACCCGCGTCTGATTCACTGGAACGAACTGGATGCCGGCGGCCATTTCGCGGCCTTCGAGCAGCCGGCGCTTTTCGTCGAAGAATTGCGGACCTGTTTCGGCGCGATGCAAGGCTGACGCCCCCACGCAACGGCGGCTCCAATCGACCTACCGCCCGGCAGGCTCGATTTCCGTTCGGGCGACCAAAATCGCCTCTGCACCAGGATCATGCCGGATGACTGCATCGATGCAGAGCTGCGGCACGGTCCCCAAGAGAGAGGACATTGCATGAGCGAGCCTGCCGTCGCCCCCGTTGCCGTCATCGACCGGCATCTTGTCCCCCGTCCCTATCCCGCCCGCGCCGCCGCCCTGCCCCGCGGCCGGTTCACGCCGGACGCCGCGTGGCTGGGATCGTTGCTGGCCAACAAATATCCGGGAGTCGTCGCGCAATCGATGGAGGTCGTGCAACTGTTCGACAGCCACACCACGAAATTGCGCGTTGCCGTGGACTGGAACGAGGCCGGGCAGGCCGCCGGATTGCCGCGCAATCTGTGCATCAAGTCGAACTGGTCGGGCATGTTCGATGATGTCGACATCCATGCGCTTGAAGCGCGCTTCTATCATTTCCTGACGGACAAACTCACCGCCAACACGGCCAGCTGCTATTATGCCGACTGGGATGACGACGGGTCGGCGCAGGGCGTCATCGTGCTGGAGGATCTCACCGATCGGGGCGGGAAGTTCGGCCATTCGACCCAGCATGCCGGTGTCGAAGGGGTCGCGACCGCGCTGGCGGATCTAGCAAAACTGCATGCGGGTCTGTGGGACAGCCCATTGATCACCCCTCAAGCGGCGCCCTGGCTGCCGACATCCATGGCGGTTCCGGTCGATTATAATCAGGTTCGCATCATGTGGCACTGGATCGGCGAGAATCTGAAAGACCCCAATTTCCGCGCCATCGCGCCCAGACATTATCTGGACGACGCACGCCGGGTCGAGCGCGCCTATGACCGGCTGGTGGAATTCGAACGCGCCTTCGATGCCCCCTATTGCATCATCCTGGGCGACTGCCATCAGGGCAACACCTATATCCTGCCCAATGGCGAGCGCATGTGGGTCGACTGGCAATTGGGCCGGCGCGGGCGGCCATGGCGCGACCTCACCTATTTCACCGTCGGATCGCTGACGATCGAGGAGCGCCGCCAAAATCATCGCGACCTGATCGCCCATTATCGCGACTGCCTGATCAGGGAAGGCGCGACCAACGTCATCGATCTCGACACCATCTGGAATGAACAGGTACCGCGCTGGGTGATGTACGGTATTCAGGCCTGGGTGGCGAACATGGACCATTGGGGCCAGAACGGCCTGCCGATGAACGAGCGGTTCTTCGCCGCGGGCGAGGATCTGGGCAGCTGGAAACTGCTGGGCGAATGACGGTCATGGCCCCCTGCCGCGCACGGGCCGCGGCTGGGGGCCATCGATTCTAACGCCGCCGCCCCGCCTCGACCGGCGCGATCATGCGCTGCGCGGCGCCATGAAGGACGCGATGCGCGGCTGGACACGCAAGTCGGCGGGCACCCGGTCCGGCCCGATGCGCCGATCGATTTCTTCCTCGAACCAGTAAAGCGCGCGCTCCTGATAGCCCGCCCAGATTGACGGGATCGTCCCGTTCCTCAGCGATTGCTGGATATTTTCGAACAGGCACAGATCTTCGGACAGGATATGTTCGGTCGCCTCGCGCATGCCCTGCCAATAAAGCCTGTCATCCTCACTCTCGGTTGCCCACCCCATCTGACGCACTTCCATGATCGACCGATCGGAACCCACCGGCCAGAAGCATTGCAGGTTGAACCCCACCGGATCGAGCGAGAAAAACGTGTTGGGGAAGGTCGGCAGCGCAACCGTATTTTCCAGAAAAACCGGCGCGATGTCGTCCGGTTTGATCGGCGGGGTCTTGAACAGCGACTCCCCGCCCTTTTTGCGCGTGCCGAACCGCATATGACCGCCTTCATAGAGGGCAATCACGAAACTGCGGGAATCCAGATGCGGTGCCAGTGTTTTAGGATGAACCGTATTGACGTGATAGATCTCAAGGAAATTATGATAGGCGATTTTCCAGTTGCACGCCATTTCGATGAAGAAATGATCCTTCACCACCATTCGATCCAGCGGATATCCTTCGGTCAGCGCGACGAATTCACCCAGAAACTCCTGTAACGGTTCCGCGTCATCATCGAAATTGATGAAGATGAAACCGCGATAGGTGTCGCATCGCACTTCGATCAGGCCGTTCTCCGCCTTGTTGAGACAGGCGAAATCATGCTGGCTTGGCACCGATTTGAGTGTTCCTTCCAGATCGTAACCCCAGGCATGATAGGGGCAGATAAAGCGCATGGCCCGCCCCTGCGGTTCGAGCAGAAGCGGCGACCCCCGGTGACGGCAGGCATTATGGAACGCCCGTATCCGGCCATCCTTGCCGTGCGAGAGAATGACCGAGCGGTCCAGATGCTGGAACAGACGATAGGAACCCGGCTCCGGCAGGTCGGACGCAATGCCGGCCAGCAGCCAGGTCCGATTCCAAAGCCCGTCTTTTTCCAGCGCCTCGAAACGCGGGTCGGTGTACCGGCCGGCGGGAATCGGGGGAAGGGCCGGAAAATCGCTGGGATGCTCGGATCGCTTCAACTGCTCGTCCATCGTCCGGTTGAGCAGTTCCAACGCAGCTTCACGCATAGCTCTCTCCTGTACCAAAAGCCCGCAGGCTCCGTTTCGGTCAGACTGGCCACGTCGTCGATCAAGGAACCTGCAATTGGATAGGGTCGCTGTTGTCACGCCCTCGGCAAGCTGAACCGCCCTCTGTTCCGATGAGTATCCTTATGGCCTTGAAACATCCCACATCCACGGACGGGATCACCGTCGATTATATCAACCAGCTGCTGGCCACGACCGTAGCGGGCGCAACCGCCGTCGGCCTGCGCATCATCGATGCCAAGACCTATGGCGAGCAGATGGTGTCGACCGCCGGGCGCGTGTCGATCGAGGTCGATTATACCGATGACACACCCCCTGACCTGCCCAACCGCCTGGTGCTCAAGCTGACCCGGGCGGTCGATGAGATCATGGCGCCCTTCTACGCCAATGAAGTGGCCTTCTACCGGGGAATCCGGCCGGAACTCGCGATGGAAGCGCCGCGCTGTTTCGGTGGCGACTTCAATCCGTCCACCACGCATTTCGGCCTGTTGCTCGAAGAGCTGAGCGTGCGGGGCGCGACCTTCCCGAATACGACCGTGCGGACCGGGCCGGATGATGTGCGCTCCCTGCTGGATCAACTGGCCCGGCTGCACGCCCGCTTCTGGGAGTCGCCCCGCTTCAGCGCGGATCTGGCCTGGGTCGAAACGCATGTCGAAGGCGCGGTCGCAACGATGATGAATGAACTGGCGCCCGCCTATATCGCGCATGAGGTCGAGACCGAAAATTTCAAACGGGAGATGGTGCAGCGGCTGCGCACGACGCCGGACCGGCTGCTTGCCGGCGTGCAGGCGGTCCAGCGGCATCAATCGACCCTGCCCCAGACGCTGCTGCATGGCGACACTCATCTCGGCAACAGCTACCGCCTGCCCGACGGAACAGCGGGCCTGCTCGACTGGCAGCTCATGGTGCGCGGTTACGCGATGCACGACGTCAACTATATCGTGACCACCGGCCTTTCCATCGCGGACCGGCGGGCGCATGAGCGCGATCTTCTGGGCTATTATCTGGACCGCCTGGGACAGGAAGGCGTGGCGCGCCCTCCCGCCTTCGACAGTGCCTGGGAAGAATATCGGCGGACCCTGATATGGGGCGTCTATATCGGCTGGCTGACGACGCCCGTCGTCAATTATGGCTGGGAGATCAACGTCATGAATCATCTGCGGCTGACCACCGCCTATGAAGATCTCGAAACCGCGAAGCTTGTCGACGCGCTGCTATGACGGCGCGCTGGTCGGCTACAACTGATTGCTCCCCGATGCCTCGAACAGGCGTTGGAAATCGACCATTGTGGGCTGATGCGCGGTAAAGCCGCCGTCCACCGGGATCATCGCGCCGTTGATGAAGCGGGACTCGTCCGAGGCCAGAAAGGCAACGACATGGGCGATATCGCGAGGGCTGCCGAGGTCGGGATTGAGATGATGGTCGCGCAGTACGTCCTTGACCGCCTGCGGTGTGGTTTCGACGGCCGTATCACTGAGGACGAAGCCGATGGCGATCACATTGGACCGGATTCCCTGCTTGCCATATTGGGTCGCGAGAAAGCGGCTGAGATTAATAAGCGCCGCCTTGGACGCGCCATAGGCCGTCAGCGTCATTTCACCCAGCAGGCCGAAACCGGATGCGGAATGGATGAGCGAACCACCGCCCCCCGCGATCATGGCCGGCAGCGCATGTTTGCACAGCAGCATAGGCCCCCGCGCATTGACGGCAAAGGCCTTGTCCCAGGCGCCGGTGTCGAGATGGACGACATCGCGGTCGAGGGCGCGCTGCTCGATCGTCTGATAGGCGGCGTTATTGTGGATGATGTCGATCCGCCCGTGCCGGCCAGCGATCCGCGCGACCGCAGCGCAGACGCTGTCCTCATCGGTCAGGTCGAACGTCTCCGCCTCGGCACGAAGACCCTTGCCGCGCAGCGAATCCGCCGCCGCCTCCACCCGATCTGCCAATATGTCCGCCAGAATCACGGTCGCGCCGCGCTCCGACAGCACTGTCGCCACCTCCCGTCCGATGCCCTGCGCCGCGCCCGTCACGATCGCCACGCGCCCCTCCAATGATCCCACCATTCCATATCCTCCTGTTTCCCTGATGAGCGCCGGGCGCCCGACTATCGATAGCTGTGCGCCTATGGCGGGTCGAAGCAGTAGGCGCAGATCTTGTTGTCATCGGGGTCCAGCAGATAGGCGCCATAGGCATGGGGCACCGCTCCGCGCGGACCGGGCGGCCCGGCATCCTTGCCGCCCGCGGCCAGACCCGCGCGATGAAAATGATCGACCGCGCGGCGATCCGGCGCCTTCAATCCCAAAGTCGCACCGTTGGCGCATGTCGCCCGACCGTGGAGCGGGCGCAGGATAAGCAATTCGGGCACCCGTCTCCCATAGCCGATGCCCTGATCCAGAAACGGGCCAAGATTGACGATCCCCAACGGCGCAAGCACCGCATCGTAGAAACGGGCGGACCGTCCCAGATCGTTGCTGCCAAGGCAGACATGCGTGAATATGCCCATCCCGCCCTCTTTCCGGTCAGTGCGCCCGGTTCATGCTTTCCAGCATATCTGCGACATAGGGCGTGTGGTTAACGATACCGCCGTCTACCCCGATCACCTGCCCGGTGATGAAGGCCGCGCCATCCGATGCCAGGAACAGCACCGCGCCGGCAATATCCTCCGGCACGCTCTCGCGCGGCAGAAGGACATGCCGCTGGACCATGGCGATCTGATCGGCGGTCATCATCTCCCGGGCAAGGGGGGAGAGCACGAGGCCCGGCGCGACCGCATTGACCCGGATATTGAACCGGCCGAACTGCACGGCGGCATTGCGGGTCAGGGCGTTCACAGCCGCCTTGGACGCGGAATAGGAAGGATTGTTGATGTCGCCGGTCAATGCCACACCCGTCGAAGTGTTGATGATGGAACCGCCGCCGCCTGAAATCATGTGCGGAGCGACCGCCTTGATCATCAGCATCGTGCCCCTGGCATTGATGTGGAAGGCGCGATCCCAGGTCGCGGCATCGAGATCGAGAAGCGAGCCATCTGCCGCCATCTGCTCCAGCCGCGTATCGGCGGCATTGTTGTGAAGGATGTCGATGCGCTGGTGCTGCCGCATCACATCTTCGACCAGCGCCGTGATACTGTCCTCTTGCGCAAGATCGAGGAACATCCCCGTCGCCTGTCCGCCCGAAGCCTGGATAGATCGGGCGACGACCTCTGCCCGCTCGACCGCGATATCCGCCAGGATAACTGCCGCGCCGGCCTTTGCCAGGGCTCGTGCGCAGGCTTCCCCGATATTGGCGCCCGATCCGGTGACGATAGCGACGCGTCCCGATAAATCCGTCATGGGCATCTTCTCTCCTGTCTCTCATGGATGCGGGACCGCTGGGCTTCCGCCGCAGCGGGACGCTGCCACGGCGGACGCTCCGCGATACCTAGATAAAGATAGGTTTGGCGGAATTGATAAGCGGCGCATCTATGGCGCCCCTCAAGCGGAGAGCCCTTCATGAGCATCACCATCTTTCAACTTAACAGGTCCCGCTCCGAACGCGCGGTTTGGCTGATGGAGGAAGTGGAGTTGCCCTATGACATCCGCTTCTATGCGCGGCTGGAAACGCTCGCGGCGGAGCCCGCCTATAAGGCATTGCATCCGCTGGGTTCTTCACCCGTGATCGAGGCCGATGGGCGTCGGATCGCCGAGAGCGGGGCGGTCATGGAATATCTCGCCACGACGCAAGGGAAGGGCACGCTCCGCGCCAATCCCGGCGATCCGGACTATGCTGATTATCTTTTCTGGTTCCATTTCGCCGAATCATCCCTGATGCCGGCGCTGGTGACCGAGATCATGGCCGAACGCGCAGGCATCGCGCAGGATCACCCCTCCCGTGTCGCGGGACGGACCCATGCGGCGCGCCTGCTGACACTTGTCGACGACCGGCTTTCGCATAAACCATATATGGCGGGCGACCGGTTCACGGCAGCCGACATCATGATGACTTTTCCTTTCACTACCACGCGGCTGTTCATGTCCGTCGACGTGGAGGGACATCCGAACATCGCCGCCTATGTCGAGCGGATGGCGGCGCGCCCGGCCTATCGCCGGATGCGCACCATCGTCGATCGCCCCCCGACCGCCTGACGGATCAGCTCATCGCCAGCTTTTCCGTGCCGCCGGTGCGTACCCGGTCGCCCATTTGCGCCCGGGCGCGTTCTTCTTCCGCCAGGCCGACGGCGGTCGGATGCTGGACATCGTCCTTGGTGAGACGGGGTGTCGCACGGTCCCACCGCGTGATGCGTATCCCCTCGGGCCGGAGCAGGCCGCTGTTCGCCAGCAGGGCGTCCGCGCCTCTCCATGCTTGATGGGCAGCGTCCGGATCGTTGATCCTGTAGATCGCGACATAGCGATAGTCGGGCGTCATCGGGATCATCTGGCCAAAGGTGCGAAAGGTCAGGAAAGCGGCCGATTTGACGCCGGGTCGGGCGGCCGCCTCGCGAAAATAGCTTTCCGCATAGAAACGTCTGAAACGGTCATCGCTGCCCGCAAGCGGGTTGAATTCCTCCAGGATGACGCCGCCGCAATGCGCGACCTCCGGATCATTGTCCTGAAAGAGCAACGGATAATAATGAAAGTCATAGAGCAGGCTGTCATCAATGGCGTCCGACACCTGCATCCGCGATGTCAGCGCATTGTCCAGATGCTCACGACTGAAGCGAACCGGGTCGAATACGTCGTAGAAGGCGAGATACTGCCAGTCAAAGCCTTCGGGCGGACAGGGCTGCTCCACGGCGAGCCGGAAGCGCTGCGCCGTCACCGACCCCCGGAAACGCAGCGCGTCGCGAATATGGATGTTGCTGTACCAATCCTCCATATCGGCCTCCCGGCCCGGAACGGCTTTGGTCAGCACGACCAGCACGGCATCGATCATCGCTTTTGCCTTTCCTCTCCTGATTTCTGTCCTCTCAACCTTGCCGGA
The DNA here is from genome assembly GCF_002894065.1 of Sphingobium sp. SA916. Lineage (NCBI taxonomy): Bacteria > Pseudomonadati > Pseudomonadota > Alphaproteobacteria > Sphingomonadales > Sphingobiaceae > Sphingobium > Sphingobium sp. SA916. The sequence continues at coordinate 79,287 of NZ_LXYF01000002.1, read as the reverse complement.
CGGACGGCATGAAAGGCGTCGGCGCGCCCATCGTCGCCCGATAGGATAGGGGCTGCTTCCCGTCCGTATCCCGGATGCCGTAGCGCTCCCCCAGTTCCGCGCCGATCAGCGCCTGGCCCGACAGGGAGGCAAGGTCCGGGTCTTGCGCGAGCCGGTCGAGGACAAGGCCGGAAAATTCCGGCGTTTCCCAATGGGGCATGGCGGCGCGCAGGTCTTCGGGCATCATTTCGGGCGGCATGGCCTTCACCGCATCGGTGAGAATGAAGCCCGGCCAGAAGGAGACGGCGGAAACGCCATGCGGCGCAAGATCGACCGCCATGTCGGCCGTCATCTTGTCCGTCCCCGCCTTTGCCGCGCCATAGGCCGGCCCGTGAAAATAGGACACCGCGCCATAGAAGGAAATGCTGGCGATCAGGCCCTTGCCGGCCGCCACCATCATCGGCGCGGCATGATAGGCCGCGACATAGCTGGAGCGCAGGCCGATGGTGATCATGTCCGCCAGCCTGAGCGGCTTTTCCCAGAAACCGCCCGGCGCGACCAGTTCGGGTCCGTAAACCGCGGCGGCATTGTTGACGAGCAGGTCCAGCCTGCCATCCGTCCACTCGGCCAGTTGCGCGAACGCCCTTTCCACGGCGCGATCGTCATGGTGATCGCATGCCAGCGCGATGCCCTTGCCGCCCGCCCTTTCAATCTCCTTCACGACCTCGGCAAGCTGCGCCCGGTCGCGCCCGGTGACCGCCACCACATGGCCCCGCGAGGCCAGGCCCCGCGCCATGCCGCGCCCCAGCCCGCGCGTCGCGCCCGTCACCAGCACTATCTTTTCGCTCATATCCTGCTCCTGTCCTCAATATTGGCATCGCCATGAAGGACAGGGGCGTGACCTGTCCGACGGCAAGGGCGCGACCGCCCTTCAGTCCAGACGCGTCATCGGCAGGACGACATGGCGCGCCGCTTCGCCCAGCACAGTCGGCCCAAACAGTTGCAGCCGCCGCCCCTCGATCGTCGCGAGCAGGGCGATGAGCGCGGCGTCCTCCTCCGGTCCCGCTTCGATGATATGGGCCTCCAGCGCCTCGGCGGCGTCAGCCCAGCGGTCGAAGCGGCGACCAAGAAGCGCGGACACATCCGCAATATTGCGCGCGACCATGTCCGCCCCGTGATCGTCGGCGCGCTGCACCCATTCGATCAGTTCGGCAACCTGCGCCTTATGCGATTCGGCCGCCTCCCCCGTCACCGGAAGCGCCCCGAGCGTATCGGCCAGCTTGGCCAGCAGCGGCGCATTGTCACCCGTGCGCTGTTCCAGCGGCGGCAGTCCGGGCAGCGCATCGCCGGTCAGCTGCGACAGCGCCAGCAGGATGGAGCGGCGCAGCGCAAGATCAAACATGAGATAGACCGAATGCGGATCGCCGGGACATGGCTTGCCGACAGTCCCGGTGAACTGCATCGTGCCGAGCAGGGAGAATTGCAGGACGTGGAAAACCACCGCGTCATGATCGACCGGCTCACCCGTCGCTTCCTCATAATAGCGCACCAGTTCCGGCAGCGGTGCGCCCAACGGCTCATAGCTGTTGCGCATCCCCATGGTGGCGATGTCGACCAGCGGATCGCCGATCATCGAAAATTCGAAATCGTAGAGCTTGGTCATCGCGCCCTGATCGACCAGATATTGGCCCGAATCGAACTGGATGAAGCTGGCGCGCTGGCGGTGCCGCGGCACATTACGGCGAAGCCAGCCGATGACGAATTCCAGCAACGGCTCGGGCCGGCTCTTGGTTCGCCGGTAATGCGGCATATAGGCGTCCAGTCCGACCAGCGCGATCGCCTCGGCGCCCTCAGGCCGATGCACGCCGGCGGCCATAAAGGGTTCGACCGGCAACCGGTGCATCGCGGCAACCGCCCGCATATAGACGCGGCCGATGGCGCTTTTCGTGGCGGCATCGAGCGCCGAAAAATCTCGCGTCCCTTCGATCGCCTCCATCACGATACATGGCGGATCGGCAAGATACCCGTAAATCTCCGGCACCGGCAGTCCTTGGCTGTGAAGCAGGGCGATGACGTCGGCCTCGCGCTTGAGGTCGGGAAAGATGGACACGTCGCCGCCCCGGTCGCCGCGCAGGTGCAGGCGGCAGACCGTCCCCTCCCTTTCGACGTCGACGAACCAGGAGGGGCGCCAGCGGACGAGGCGCTCAAGCCCGACAACCTTGCCGCCGGTCAGTTGCTCGACAAAGGCGGTGATCCGGCCGACCGCCGCATCGTCATAATTGTTGAGCGGAGCGGCATGCGTCACTGCCCGCCCTCCCCCGCCGAAAAGGCCTCGGCCACGGCGCGGGTGTCCATATATTCCTTGCCGGAAATGATCTGCCCGTCCCGGATGATCAGCAGATTATGATATTCGTTGCGATAGACCCGGTCCGGAAAGACCATCTCGCCCCTGACTTCCACCGCCACCCGGTCCCCTTCGGCGGTTATCCCGACCACCTCGGCCGTTCGCTTCTGCGCACTCAGCAGTCCGCCTTTCACGCTGGCGATGAAGTCGGCCCGGCTCATGTCGCCATGGCCCAATATCCACCACTGGCAATCGGGATGCTGAAGGGCCTCGATCGTCTCGACGTCGCCCTCCTCCACGGCCCGCATGTAGCGGCGGGCCACCGCCTTGTTCGCCTCAATGTCGCTCATCACCCTCTCCGCTGCTCCTCTGTCGCCGCCTTTGCCGGTGGCCGTGGCAAGAATATTACCCTTGTGCAGGCGGGATCGCCGACAGGAACCCTATCCATGGGCGGGTGGCCTGGACGCGTTCGCTTCACAATCTTCCGCCTGCACAACAAAACAGGGCAGAGGGAGGCCGCATGACGACCAAGAGCATGACGATGAAGCTATGCACCTATATGGGCGCCATTGCCGGTACGATGATGTTCGTCGGCATATGGCCGGTCGCGCACATGTTCCCGCCGCTGGCCCCATCCATGCCCGCTGCGGAAGTGGCTGCTTATTATCGCAGCCACCAGATCGGCATATTGGCAGGCGCTATCCTGATCGCCTCTTCCTCCGTGCTGTTCTTCCCCTTTCTGGCAGCGGTCGCCACCTTCATGAAGAAGATCGAAGGGCCGGTTTCGCCTTTGACCTGGGCCTTTGTGATGGTCGTGGCCTTTGGCTTCGTCACTTTATTCTTCGCCGGGCTGATCTTCACGGCGGCCGCCTATCGGACCGACCGGCCGGACGCCGTTATCGGTGCGTTGAGTGATATCGCCTTCCTGCTGTTCGTCATGCCGGCCGTGCCCGCCTTCGTGCAGAATCTGCTGACCGGTTTCGTCATTCTGGGCGACCGCCGCGCGCAGCCCATCCTGCCGCGTTGGCTTGGTTATATGAACCTGTGGACCGGCGTGCTGCTGCTGCCCGGATTGGCGATCGGCCTGTTCAAGACCGGACCCTTTGCCTGGAACGGCGCCCTGGCTTTCTGGATGCCCGCCGTCGTGTTCGGCATCTGGTTCAACCTGATGATCTTCGCCATGCTCGGCGCGATCAAGCGCGACGCGCTGGGCGGCGAATAATGGCTGCTTCGCAAGCCGCCGCTTCGCCTCCGCGCGGCCATGTGCCGGGAGAGGAAGGCGTATGGGTGTTCATTGGCGGCGATCTTGTCGTCTTTGCCGTCTTCTTCATCACCTATGCGCTCGCTCGGCAGCAGGAACTGGCGCTGTTCGAAAGTTCGCAGGCGCTGCTCGACCGGAGCCTTGGCCTTCTCAACACGCTTTTGCTGCTGACCAGCAGTCTCCTTGTCGCACAGGCCGTCGCGGCGGTACGCTGTGACGACGACAAGGCGCGACCGCTGCTGCTGGGCGCGGTCCTGCTCGGCAGCGGCTTCGTCATCGTCAAGGCGTTCGAATATTCAGCGAAGATCGCCCAGGGCTTCACGCTCAACAGCAACAGTTTTTCGATCTATTATTATATGTTTACCGGCATCCATCTGGTGCATGTGCTGATCGGCTTGGGCGTGCTGTGCTTTACCCTGTCGCGCTTCGACCGGACCGGCCGGATGCAGGGTGGTGCCGCCCTGATCGAGGGGAGCGGCGCCTTCTGGCATCTGGTGGACCTGCTCTGGATCATCCTCTTCGCCCTGCTCTATCTGCTTTAGGGAATCCGTTTCATGGCCATGATCTGGCGTAGCCGCATCACACTGGTCTGGGCGATGCTGATCGCCGCGACCTTTCTGTCGTTCGAGACGATGGCATTGGGCAATGCGTTCCTGCTTCGCTCCGTCATCCTCGTCATCGCCTTCACGAAGGTTCTGCTAGTCGGGCGCGAGTTTATGGAGTTGCGGCACGCGCCGCGCTGGCTGCTCTGGGGATTTCAGAGCTGGGCGATCCTGACCTGTGCAGTCCTGATCGCCCTGTTCCGCGCCTGACGCAATCAGGCAGGCACTTCCGTACCGCCTGCCGCGGCTTCGTCTATGCCCATCTTGCGCGTAAGGTCCGCCATATCGAGATATTCGCGCCAGCGTGAAATCAGCCCGGCCCCGTCAAACTCATAGATGGCGACCATCTGATGCGGACAGGGCCGTCCCATGATGATGGCAGTGTCGGACCGTTCCTGCATCACCATCCGGTCGTTGGAGAGGATGTTCACCTCATTGCATTTATTGTTGGTGGCGAAGGCCATTTGCCGCTCAATCTCTGCGCGCAACGCCGTCTTGCCCTTCACGACGGGACCGCCGGGAACCCAGAGCTGCCATTCGGCATCCTCCGCCATCATCGACAGAATTTTCTCTACATTGGGCCTGCTGGCATCGCTGCCGTCGCCCCAGGCATCGCAAAATTCCCGTACCTTCTGTTCCAGTTCGACGCCCATCATCCTCTCCTCTTCTGTTTTCCTCAAATCTGGGATTGCTGCATTCACCCTCGGGAAAGCGCCCGCGTCACGCTGATGAACGGCACGGTGCAGCTCTGACCGCCATCGACCGGATACAGCATGCCGTTGACGTAGCGGGACTCGTCGGACGCAAGGAAAAGCGCCATGGCGGCAATGTCTTCCGGCTCGCCGATAAAGGGGGTGTTGAGCACCTCCAGAAACAGCCGATCCATTTCCGGCGTGGACCATTGCAGCTTGGCGGGCGTCTGCGTCGGACCGGGAAGGATCGCATTGCTGCGGATGCCCTGTTTGCCATAGGTGGCGGCGATCGCCTGCACGAACCAGTTGAGCGCGGCTTTTGACGATCCATAGCTGTAGGCGGTGATATCCCCACCCATGGAACTGCCGGACGAGGTGGAGATGATCGACCCCACCCCGCGCTCCAGCATGTGCGGAATGACGAGCTTGCTCGCCAGAACCGCTCCCAATACGTTGACCCGCACATTGGCAAGGAAGATGTCGGGGTCGAAAGCCAGGAAATCCATGTCACGCATGGCGTGGTCCTGATTGACATAAAGGGCATTGTTGAAGAGCACGTCGATGCGGCCAAAATCGGCGACGGTCTGGCCGATCATATGTTCCAGATCGGCCTGTTCGCCGACGTCAACGGTCATCGCGCGCGCCGATCCTCCGGCGTCGACAATGGCCTGCGCGGTCGCCTCGGACGCTTCGGCGCGAATGTCCGCGACGATCACCGTCGCGCCTTCCCGCGCGAACATCAACGCGCTGGCTCGTCCGATGCCGCTCCCGCTTCCGGTGATGATGCAAATCTTTTCTGCAAGGCGGGCCATGCTGCTTCCTCTCCCTTTTGGTTCATTGCCGATGCCGCGGACCGGGCACCCCGCTCAGCGGAGATCGCGCTTCAAGCCGGCTTCCTGATGGACAGGATCAGGATGAAGGCACGGCTGCGCTGCGGATCTGCCTCAACGCGGGCGGCCACACGCTGCACCAGACTGGCCAGCAGCGCGTCCCGATCGCGGGACGCAGCGACGCGTGCAAGGAAGTTGGGGCCGTTGGCCGCACCCATCATGGCCGCCCACTGCCGCCCCAGTTCGGCCGCATTGCCGGTCTGTTGATAGCCCTCCCAATAGGGATCGGGGGACGGGATCGCGGCGAGATGCTCCAGCACCAGATCGGGCACCAGCCCGGCATCGAAAGGCGCCCTCACCTGATCGGGCGAACGCCCCGCCGAAGGCGCTGTCATCTTCAGCGTTTCGTCGGCGCTGAGCAGTCCTTCGCCTTCCATGTCTACGATCGATTGCCAGAAATTCCCGGCCATCCATTCAAATCCGTGGCTGTCGGGGCCTCGACCCATGAACTGGCAGATCAGGCGCCCCCCCGGCCGCAACTCAATGACGCGCGCTTTCAGGAAGCGAAGCCAGTCCTCCGCCAGCACCGCATCGACGGCGGCACGCGCCTGCGCGGACCGGCTGAAGATCGCCCAGCCATGATCCGCGACGTCGACCGGATTACGGCTCATCCAGTGCAGCGCATTGGAGGACCAACCCAGATCCACGCTGCCGGGTGGCAAAATCGCATCGAAATAGGATCGGCCTATGGCGGAAGGAAAGACGCCCTGCCGGCCGTTAAGATAGCTGGCCGGGTCCTGATCCAGCAAGCCGAACAGCGACGTGAAATCGTTGGAGGGCAGGTCCGTATGCACGACCTGAACCGGCCGCCGCGCATCATTCGCACGAACCAGATCGATGGCCGTCGCCATCGGCGCCATCGAATTGCGCCCTTGCGATGCGCCATAGTCGACTATGGTGACAGGACCGACGGAGGCATCGCCAATGGCTCGCGCCGCATCCTCCAGCAGGGGGAGCGCGGATTGCAGATTGGCCTGTTGCAGGCCCGAATGCCGGTTGTAAAGCCCACCCCCCGCCATGGCCGCGACAGCGGTGGAATCAGCCATAAAATGTCTCCGCTATACGCTGCGTGTAGATCGCGCTTTTTTCGGGCGACAGGCCATAATGCGGGATCAACGGCGTAATCGCGTCGGCCAGCGCCGCGCGCCGCGCAACCCGGGCCCGCACTTCATCGGCCGTTCCGACCACGGCGATGCTTTCCACCATGGCGTCGGTGCAGGCAGCCGCCATGCCCGCCATGTCCCCCTGCGCGAAGGCGGCCTGAATCGCCGATGCCTCCCGGCCGAAACCGATTTCCTCGAAATAGCGCAGATATTGGGGCGACTGGCTGTAATAAGCCACAGTCCCCCGGCAATCCTCGATCGCCTCTCGCCTGTCGTCAGAAATCGCCGTGAATATCGAAATGTTGAGCGAGAAGTCCTTGCGCGCCCGGCCGGCCCGATCCAGCCCCGCCTTCATATGAGCGGCCACTTCCCGCTCAATCCAGCCATCGTTCCACAGGGGATGCCCAAGCAGCCCGTCGGCAATTTCCGCCGCCTGCGCGCAGGCCTTCTGGAACACCGCCGGCAGCACGATGGGAATGTCGCCGCGCACCGGCTTGTGCAGCAAGCGGAAGTGCGAAAGGTCGAGACGGTGATAGTCTCCCGCCAGTTCGGTCAGCTCGCCTGTATGCCCGCGGGCCACGACAGCGCGGATCATGCCCACGATCTCGCGCATATGGGCGAGCGGCTTGCCATAGGCGCTGCCGAATGATCCCTCGATCTGGCTCTGCGCGCTCGACCCCAGTCCCAGCACCATCCGGCCGTTGCTGATGAGGTCCAGGTCGATGGCGCTGCACGCGGTTTCCAGCGGACTGCGCACGAACGCCAGCGCGATGCCGGTCCCCAGCTTGATACGCTGCGTGGCGGGCGCGACGGCGGCCAGCGTCGTGAAGGGCGCGCCGAACATTTGCGGCGCCCAGACCCCTTCCACCCCCGCCGCTTCATAACTCTGTGCCAGCGCCGCCAGATTGGCCCCCGGCATCGGGACGATCTGCGCCCAGACAGCCTTGCGATCGGTCATAGCATCCCCCTTCAAAAGCCGCTTGTGTCGAAATAGTCGCGCCAGGCGACGATATGGGGGCCGTCCATTTCCAGGGCGCCCATCAGCCGCAGCGACAGCATTTCCTGCCCGTCTGGCCCATAGAAAATATCGCTGCGCTCCGTCAGGACGACATGGCCCGCGGCCGCCGCATGATGGACCACGACCGCGCAGCGTTCGAACGGAATCCGGCCAAGAAAGCCGTCGATGAACTGCCTCGCCTGATCGACCCCGACGATCGTCGCCACGCCGACATTTTCCCAGCGTGTATCCGCCGTAAACCGGCGCTCCATGGCGGACAGCATGTCTTCGCGCGAGCCGCTGCTTTCCCGAAAAAACGCCAATACTTCGTCCAGTGGACCGGGCATGTCACCCCCTGCTCCTGTGTTGCGCCGGCATCATGGCCCGGGGTGCCCGCCTTCTGCCCTGCCGAAAGATAGCAGCCTTGTTTTGGCAGGGGATCGGCACGCCATCGGGCGGAAAGGTCATGCTGAGAATAGTATGTCCTCCCCATAACAGTGAATCGAGCGGCTAAATATCGGGCATCGCCTATACTTCCCGGCAAAGCTGAGAGGAGTTTTCACTGATGAGCGCCGTTGACGAATTGATCGCCCTTGCCCGGTCGCCCGATCCGTTCCGGAACGCCCCGGACAATCTGGCCGAACTGCAACTGGAAGCGGCGCGCGAACGCTTTGCGGAGCGGCGCCAGCAGATCCGGGTGCTCGACAAGCGGGCGAAAGAAGCCGGTATCGACAGCATCGACAGCCTGGCCGACCTCGTCCCGCTCCTGTTCGCCCACACCAATTATAAAAGCTATCCGGAGGCGTTCGTCGACAATGGCCAGTGGAAGCATATGAACATGTGGCTCGGCACGCTGAGCAGCTATCCGACGGACAATATCGAGGTTGCGGATGTGCGCGACATTGACGAATGGCTGGACCGCGCCAAGGCGGCGGGCCACCATGTCTTCGCGTCGAGCGGGACCTCGGGCAAATCCTCCTTCCTCAACCAGTCGACGCAGGACCGCGACCTGTCGCTCGCCGCCTGTCTGGCGGCGGCCGACCTGTCGACACCGGCCTATGTGCCCGATCACGGCCGCTCGGTCTTCACCATGATGCCGCCGCGCGGCACCCACAAGATGATTGAATTCTGCAATGTCCATTTCCCGCGCTGGGCCGCGCCCGGCGAATTTCATCGCCTGAGCGACTATCCGATGCGCGCCTTTGATGCCATGCGCCCCGCGCAGCTGCGCCGCCTGCTGGCTGCCGGCAAAGTCGGTCCCGGCGAGATCGCCGTCTATGAGGCGGAGGTCGAGGCCCGCCAGCAGACGCGGGCAGGCGAGTTCGACGCATGGATGGACCTGCTTGTCAGCCGCCGGGATCGCCCGCTCTATATCGGCGTCATGTATGGTGTCGCCTGGCAGATCGTGCAGGCCCTGCGCGCGCGCGGGATCAAGGATGGCGATTTCCATCCCGACACGCTGATGAGCTTTGGCGGCGGCACCAAGGGGGCGGCTGTCCCGGCCGACTATAGGGAACAGATTATGAGCTTTTTCGGCGTCACGCCGGACCGCATCACCAGTTCCTATGCCATGGTCGAAATGAGCGGCTTCTGCGCCAAGATCCAGCCGACCGAATCCTATGCGGTGCCGCCATGGATCATCCCCCTCATCCTCGACAAGCCGGGCGAAAAGCTGCTGGGCACGACGAAGGATGTTGGCCGGATCGAAGGCCGAATGGCGTTTTTCGATATATTGGCGGACGGCCGCTGGGGCGGCATCATCTCTGGCGACAAGGTGCAGGTGGAGTTCGGCTCCGGCCTGGAGGGCGTGAAGACGCCGGTCGTTCACGCGATCGCCCGTTACGCCGATCTGGAAGAAGGTGAGGACAAGCTCAGCTGCGCCGGATCGATCGATTCCTATGTGCGCGGATCGATTACCGCACCCCAGCCGGTCGCGGCCTGAACGACAGGAGGCAGACATGCTGCATGAAATCATCGCCGATAATGACCGGCTGCTCGTTCCCCATGTGATCAAGGGCGTGGTCCAGCTCGACGCCGCCGTCGAGCACCGGTCGCGGGCCAGCGGCACGACGGTCATGACCCCTTCGATCGATCTGGACTCGCTGATCTGGCCGCGAAGCCAGCCCGGTCCCGCCTTCGACACGCCGCTTGCGGAGATCGTGGATTTTCTCGTCGAAGTCGGCAAGGCGCTCGATTTCGACCGGAACATCTATCTCCAGGAGGCTGCGGCCTATAATCTGCGCTGCAACACTCTTGGCGCGCGCATCCTGGAGAATTGCTACCGCGATATCGCCTGGTTCTTCACCCGCGAGGCGGTCGAGGCGGAAGCCGAACAGTCGCTGGGATCGCTCGACGTGCTGGATGGGTGGGCGCGGCGCGACATTCAGGGCACGGCCTTCGACATCCGCGCCTTCCCGCCCCGCATGGTGCATGTTCTGGCCGGCAACGCCCCGATCGTGCCGCCGGTCACGATTGTCCGAGGAGCGATCAGCAAGGGCGTCCATCTGCTGAAAATGCCGTCCAACGACATGTTCACGGCGACCGCCCTGCTGCGGACGATGGCGGATGTCGGCCCCAACCATCCGGTGACGCGCTCCTTCTCCGCCGCTTACTGGCGCGGCGGCGATGCCAGCATCGAAAACCACATCCTGCGCTCGCAATATTTCGACAAGCTCGCCGTCTGGGGTGGCGAGGCGGCGGTACGCCATGCCATGCAATATGCCGCGCCGGGCTTCGAGATCATGTCCTTCGATCCCAAGGTCTCGATTTCGCTGATCGGCCGCGAAGCCTTTGACGACGTCCCCCTCGCGACCATTGCCGAACGGAGCGCGGCCGACATCATCGCCTTCAATCAGGATGCGTGCAGCTGCGCCCGCTTCCAGTTCATCGAAGGATCGGACGAACAGGTCGATCGCTATTGCGAAGCGCTGGTGGAGGCGATGGGCAAGGATATCCGCTATGGCGCCGGCCCCGACGGCCCGCTGCCGCCCGCCATGCTGATCGACGAACTGGACATGCTGGGCAATCTGGAACCGGTCTACCGCCTGTTCGGACGTCCCGACGGCCGGGGCATAGTCATCCGCTCCAGCGAACCTGTGTCGTTCAATCCCGGCGGCAAGCTCGTCAATGTCGTCGCGGTCGACCGGCTTGCCGATGCGATCCAGCATGTCACCGTCGCGACCCAGTCGGTCGGCGTCTATCCCCCCTCCCGCATTGCCGAGGTGCGCGATGGGCTTTCCTCGGCGGGCACCCAGCGCATCGTCGGTCTCGGCAATATCAACACCGGAAAATTCGGCGGCCTGCCGCACGATGGGGGATGGCCGGTGCACAAGATGATGCACTGGGTCGTCACCGAAGCAGCGAAAGATTGAAAACGACCATGACACAGACAAACATTCAGACGCTGTCGCTCGACAGCTATCGCCTGCTCGGCCGCTCGGGCCTGCGGGTTTCCCCGCTGGCGCTCGGGACCATGACCTTTGGCGAGGAATGGGGCGCGGACGAGCAGGAATCCCGCCGGATTTTCGACAGCTATGTCGACCAGGGCGGCAATTTCATCGACACGGCGGGCTATTATGCCGACGGCGTGTCGGAAACGCTGACCGGCAAGTTCGCGGAAGCCAAGCGCGAACGGCTGGTCCTGTCGACCAAATATTCGCTGACCCGATCGGTCGGCGATCCCAATGCTGCCGGCAACAGCCGCCGGAACATGATGCAGACGGTCGAAACCAGCCTCAAGCGCCTGCGCACGGACCGGATCGATCTGCTCTTCCTGCACGCCTGGGACGATACGACGCCTGCGGATGAGATCATGCGCGCGTTCGACGACCTCGTGACGCAGGGCAAGATCCTGTATCTGGGCCTGTCGGATACACCTGCCTGGCAGATGGCCCGGCTGCAAACCGTGGCGGAATTGCGGGGATGGTCCCAGTTGGCGGCCTTGCAGGTCGAATATAATCTGGTCGAGCGCACGGCCGAACGCGAACTCATCCCCGCCGCCAAGGCGCTGGGTATCGGCGTCATGCCCTGGTCGCCGCTGGCGAGCGGCATGCTGTCGGGCAAATATGCGACCGGCGGCAGCGCCCATGCCGGCGAATCTGGCGGTCGCGGTGCCCTGCTCGAAGCGGCAGGCCGTGTCGACGCGCGCGTGGTCGCCATCGCCGATGCGGTGAAGGGCATCGCCGACGAGATGGGCGTCACCTCGGCGCAGGTGGCGATCGCCTGGACCCTTACCAATCCGGCGGTCGTCTCGCCGCTAGTGGGCGCGCGGACGATGCGGCAATATGCGGATAATGTCGCCGCGCTTGGCGTCACGCTGGAGGCAAGCCAACTGGAACGTCTGGATGCGTTGAGCCGCACGCCGCTCGGCTTTCCGCATGATTTCCTCGCCTCGCCCTTTATCCGCCATGGACTGACGGGCGGCACGACCATCCAGCCGCGCGCCTGATCAGGCGGCGCGGATCAGCCTTCCGGGACGCGCGCCAGTGTCGGCGCCGTCCCGCCGGGTGATCACGCCGCTGACCATCGTGGCGCGATAACCGGTCGCCTGCTGCGCCAGACGGCGCCCACCGCCGGGCAGGTCATGGACGACATGAGGGGCATGCAGCCTGAGCGCGCCATGATCGATCAGGTTGATGTCGGCCTTCATCCCCGGTTTCAGCCGCCCCCTGTCCCGCAGCCCCAGGAAATCGGCGTTGTCCGCGCTCAGCGCCTTGACTGCCGCAGGGATCGTCAGTTGCTCGCCGACCCGATCGCGGGTCCAGTAGGACAGCATCGTCGTCGGATAGCTGGCATCGCAGATGATGCCATAATGCGCGCCGCCGTCGCCCAGTCCCACGATGCTGTAGGGATCGCGCATCATTGCAAGCGCAGGGTCCAGCGACTTTTCCGCATAGTTGGAAAAGGGCATCAGGATCAGCGCATGGCCCTCCTGCTCCAGCATCAGATCATAGACCAGTTCGACAGGACCGACGCCGCGCTTTGCGGCCAGCGCGGCGATGCTCCGGTCCGGTGAAGGTTCATAGTCCGGCTCGGCTCCGAGCGGATAGATATTGTCCCATGTGCGTAGCAAGCGATGCAGCGGCGTCGGCGTCTCATCCGGCTCCTCCGCGATCAGTCGCGCGCGGAAGGCGGGATCGCGCATGATGGCGACCTTTTCAGCCAGCGGTCGGTCCGCAATCGCACGATAGCTTGCACAATGGCTGAACGCGTTGGCCGACGTCGACAGGCCGCACATCGCGCCCATCGGCCGGGGAAAAACCTGCGCCAGCACCGGCGCCGCGCTGGTGCGATTATGCTCGGCCAGCGCATCCATGGTGCGCCGCCAGCCCTGCGGATCGGTCGACCATTGGGCGAGCGAATAGGTCAGCGGACGCCCCGAGGCGCTGGTCATGCGCTTCATCAGGTCGAGATCGCTGGCCCAGTCGGCGGTATCGAGATTCGGGATCATCTGAAGCACGCCGCGCCCCGCATCACCCACCGATCGGGCGATCGCCACCAGTTCATCGCTTTCCGCCTGAAAGGACGGGATGAAAGCGCCATCGCCGCGCCGATGCACCAGCGAACGCGATGTCGCGAAACCAAGCGCGCCGGCCGCCATCCCCTCCGCCACGAGCTGCGCCATTCGCGCGACATCCGCCGCGGTCGCCGGCTCGCGGTCCAACCCGCGCTGGCCCATCACATAGACCCGCAGGGGCGAATGCGGAATATAGGCTCCCACATCCGCGTCCCAGGCACGCGCTTCGAGCGATCGCAGATAATCCGGGAAGCTCTCCCAGTTCCAGGGCAGACCCTTCGCCATCACCGCTTCGGGAATGTCCTCCACGCCCTCCATGACATTGACCAGCGCCTCGCGGTCCTCCGGCCGGCACGGCGCGAAACCGACGCCGCAATTGCCGATGACGACGGTGGTGACGCCATGTTCGGCGGAAGGCACCAGACTGTCCGACCAGGTGACCTGCCCGTCATAATGGGTATGAACATCGACGAAGCCGGGCGTGACGAGGAGGCCACGGGCATCGATCTCCTCGCGGCCTTGACCGACATCAGCACCGATCGCCGCGATACGGCCGTCGGCAATGGCGATGTCCGCCTCGAACGGATCACCGCCTTGCCCGTCGACCACCGTTCCGCCCCGGATCACCAGATCAGCGTCCACCATGTCCTTGGCTCCCCTCAGCCTGCCAGCGCGGCCAGCATCTCGCCGGATGCCTGTTCTTCGGTCACCCATTTCAGCATGCGGCGTACTGGCTCGATCGCATCCTGCCTTTCCATATTATGCTGCATCGTCGCGGCCCCGCCCAGCGACACGATCCGCTGCGCGCCCTGAAAGGCGAGACGGTCGCGCAGCTCATCCTTGAGGCTTTCGGGAAAGATGCCGATCGTCTGGGTATAGGCGTTGACCGCGCTGACGGCCGTTTCCCTGCTGTCGATGGGCACGATATTGCCCACCCGGCAGGCGAGCGTGCGGGAAAAGTCGACCGGATAATCCTCCTGGCTGACGATCACCGCGCCCTCGTTGGTCCGACCGCCGAAGATGCGATAATCCTCGTCATTGAGGCGGATGCCGTCGATCTCGGCCTTGAGCGCGCCGTCGAACGCCTTGTGCGGCGTGCTCAGGTGATCGGGCAGACGCTGGAGTGCATCGAAGGTCATCTGCCCCAGCCGATTGGCGCGCTCCAGCCCGGCTTCGTCCGTGCCGCATTCGACATAGATGACGCGCGCGGACACGCAGCCTTCCTGATTCTGGGCGCCGATGTCGAGCGCCAGACGGCGTGCCACCTGACCCAGCGTCGCTTCATCGGCGAAGGCTTCGCGACCGATGATCGTTCCCGACAGCTTGGGGTCCTGGGTGATGAGGTCGATGCCCGGTTGCAGATAGCGGGTGATGTGCTTGACCGAATCGAACCCGCCCCAGGCGACGATCTTTTCGACCCCGCGCGGATCGTAAATCGCGGATTCCACCTGATCGTCGCCGCCCTTCCAATAGGCGACGGAGACATGTTTCGACAGCGGATGGTCGGGGTCCATCTCGACCATGGTTCGCACCAGCGCGGCGGCCGTCAGCGGATCGTTGGACGGCAGCTTGATGATCGCGTCGGACCGGGTCAGCGCATTGCGGATCACCGTCAGGATCGACACGATCGGCGCATTGCCGGCAATGACATGCACGGTCCGCGCGCCGAAAGCGCGCGTGCGGGCGGTCAGGCCCGGAAATCTGCCAGCCCCCTGATCCACCCAGCCTTCCAGATAGTCGACGCCGCAGGAGCGCTCCATCATCCGCCGCATTTCGGTGCGATCGAAGGCGGCGCCGATATGCTGGAAATGGACGCGCAATATGCTCTCCGACAGGCCGGAGGTCAGACAGGACAGACGAAACGCTTCCTGCAAATGCCGGTTCTGCCCGAAATCCAGCCGCTCCCCCAGGGCGACGAGGAAATCCAGTATCTCGTCGAAGCTCAGCGAATAAAGGTCGGCCATGGCCGAGGGCGTCCGCAGGGGCAGGCGCGCGACATGCTTGGCGATGTCGGGCGCCGAGAAGCTGACGCCGCCCCGGCGGCCGCCATAGTCGACTTCAGCATCATCGATGATCTGGCCTCGGATGATGAGGGGAACGCGGAATTGATCAGTCATGGCTCTACTCACATCGACAGTTCGGCAAGAAATTCGAGGGCGCGATCATGCGCTTCGGGGGCGCCGGCGCAGACGATGCGGTCATCGCCGCCTTCCTTCTCGCTGTAGCGGCGTACCGGCGGAATGACGTGCGGCCCGGTGCGGCCACAGGCGCAGGGCTTTTCCCAGCCCGCCAGCGTGATCTCATCCCCCGTCACCAGCCCGGCCCAATAGGTGTTGGGCATCAGGTCGAACGAGGCGAAGCGGCCGGTCAGGCCGTCCTTGCGCGGCAAGGGCTTGCCGGTCGCCGGATCGAGCAGGAACGGAATCTGGATCGGCGGGATGTGATAATGGCCATGCTCGCACATCATCGACAGACCCATCTGTTCGGACGTGGCGTACATTTCATAGATGGTATCGAAACCCAGAAACTCGAGTACGCGCTCGCGCCAGTCGTCGGGCAGTTCCTTGCCCTTCTTGCCGCCGCCGGTCAGCAGCACGCTGCCCTTGCCGAAGACGTTCTTGAGGCCACGCTTCAGCCCCTCCTCCGCCCAATCGTAGAGGATCGCCCACATCGCCGTCACATAGACGTCGCGCCCGCCGAAGCGCCGCTGCGCCTCGCTGAAGAAATGCTTGAGGTCGTCGGGCCGGCGGCGCTCCAGTTCCAGCAGGGCCTCCCGCCGTTCCAGCAGGACCGGCGGAATGTCGATCATGCCGGCCTCACCCCGTGCCTCCGCCGCACGCAGGCGGCCGCCCAGCGAGGCGATGTCCGCGCTGAAGCGGGCGTCGGGGTAGAGGAACAGGGTGTTTTCCTCGCCCTTGGCATAAAGATCGACCTGGATGCCGTTACCGCGCTGCATCGCGGCGGCGCCATAGCGATAGCCCGGAATGATGATCGGCATCCCGTCCTTCAATATGTCCGGGCCGCGACCCGGCCACCAGTCGCGGATAATGACCGCCGAATGGACGATGGTTTCGCGCCACTGTTTCTTGGTGCGGGGGACAAAGCTCAGCTTGCCGGTCGTGCCCGACGTATGCTGGATAGTAAGATCGGTTTCCGCGTCGAGCAGGTCGATCCAGTCGTCGATCGTCTCGATCCCGCTGGCATCGACATGGGAAATGTCGCTGGTCGTCAGGCCCGCGAGCCATTTGGTCAGCTTGTCGAAGCGGCTGCGCTCCAGATAGCTGATCGGATAGGATTTGTAGACGGTGTGCGGAAACAGCAGCGGCGCCAGATCGTTGATCGTCTCGATCGTCTCGATGCCCTGCTCGCGCGCCAGCTTGTCCAGCACCGACAGGCCAGGACGAAGTTCGGCAAAGCGTTTGCGCGCGCCTTCCAGATGCAGCCTGTCGATCTCGTCGCGGCTGAGCGTGAAGGCCTGCGCATAGGGCGCGTCGTGGAAACTGGTGGGATCGGCGATCAGTCGATCGAGATAGCTGGTCATGGAGAGAATCCGCCTTTCTGTCGGAGACGGATTGTGGCGGCGACAGCGCGATCCCCGCAATGCCGATGCCTACAGCCGGAACGCCCAAACATCGTCAGGCGGACATGAAGCGCATGGGTTCGGGCCGGCACGGCCGCCGCGGCATTGCACTGCCATCGCGGCCGCAGCATGGTGCAGGGGACGTGGACGCTCGGCTCCGGCGAAAGGCGGGGCCTGCGGCCAATGCCATCTCTATGCAGACAAGGAGGATGAACCGATGGGACTGAGCGTAAAGGACCGGCTGAACATTTACGATCTGTTCGCGCGCTATTGCCAATATGTGGATAGCGGCAGGGCGGCCGAATGGGTGAACCTCTTCGCGGAGGATGGCTGCTTCGAGATTGTCGGCCAGATGACCCTCCGGGGTGCGGGACAACTGGGCGGAATGCCGGCGATGCTCGCGGAAAGGAGCGGCGGCAAATGGCGTCACCAGATCACCGACATCATGATCGACGCAGGCCCATCCGATGACGCCGCCCATGTCGGCGCCTCCGGCCTCGTGACGGACTGGAACGATGGCGGCCGGGTCATCATGTTCGCCAATTATCAGGGCGCACTGGGCAGAGGCGACGGACGCTGGAGGATCGCCAGATTGACCGCAACCATGTTGACGGGCTGAACGGCGAAAGCAGCCTATCGACCGGCGCCGCGTTCTTCCCGAAATTCGCGCGGCGTCATGCCGGTGGCCTTGCGGAAAGCGGCGGAAAAGGCTGCGGCGCTCTGGAAGCCGCAATTGCCGGCAATCACCTTGATCAGCACACCGTCCCGCGCAAGCTGTTGCTGCGCATGGGCGATCCTGCGGCCAGCGATATAGTCGGACAGGGTAGTGCCGGTGGTCGCTTTGAACGTCCGGATCAGGTGCCGGGGGCTGGTGCGAATTTCCGCCGCCAGATCCGCGACCGACAGATCGCCTGACAGTTCGGCTTCGATCCTGTCCTTGATCCGGCGCAACCGCCAGCCCGGCATTTGTCCATGGCCGCTACGGTCGTCCTCCGGAGCCTGCCGGAAATGCCGGCACAGTTCGACGACCAGCAACAAAGCCATGCTCTCCAGCACTATATTCTGTCCGAAACTGGGGTTGCGCAACTCTTCCAGCAGGCGCGCAAGCCCCTGACGCACCCGACCGATCTGCACATCGTGGCAGGGCGTCAGATCAGCCAGACTGTCATCCTCGAACAGCTGCATCGCCCGTTCATTTTCAAATGTCAGGCACAGCAGGCTGTGTTCGCCCGGTTCGCTCAACGCCGAAAATGCGCCGCCCTTGGGCAGGAAAACAATATCGCCCGGCGGGTCGGCGAGCCGGCGGTCGGCGCTGAAAAAGCGCGAATTGGTACAGCGCGGGCCGATGGAAAAGTCCAGATAATAGGAATCGGGCTGGTAAACCGCGCGGCTGCTCTGGGTCCAGCCGAAGTGCCGGATATCCGCAAAAATTCCGTTGGCGTGAACCTGTCGTTCGACATGGAAATGCGATGCCGTACGCGGCGCGCACAGGGGCAGATCAGTGCCGATTGCGTTCTGCATCCTCAACCTCCTTGCCATCAGTCGAGTCTGTTCCCGACCTGGAAGGGCCGGGCTATTATTTGCCAATTGGCCGCGGATGGCAAGTCAGGGTTGATCATGATCGTTCACATCGGCGATCATCCATCGGCTCGCCAGCGCGAACAGGCCGGCGGCAAGGATGAAGAAGCAGGATCCGAAGCTGAGCGACAAGCGCAATCCCTGCGCGCTGGCGGCCTCACAGGCCTCGACCGGCCGCTTCACGCAGTCGGCGAGGCTGAGGCCCGCGGACACCCGTGCGGCTTCCCCCAATATGTCGCTGACAAGGCCGATCAGCGGCGGCCCCAGACCATAGCCCAACAGCGAACTTGTGGCGATGATGATGGCCGACGCCATGGCCCGCATATGCGGGGGCGCGACGTCCTGCCCGTGCGCATACATGGCGGGCATGTAGAAATGCTGCCCCATCGAGGCGAACACCATCAGCGCGACGGCAAGACCGACCGTCGGCAGCTGAAAGGCGACGGCATAGAGCGACCCGCACCAGAGCAAGCCGACGGACGGCAGCCACGCCTTGATCCGTGGATAGCGCCGCCCTCCGAAATCCATCAACGGTCCGCCGATAAGCGTGAAGACAATGCCCACGCCCCCGATCACCAGCCCCATCAGCAGCGACGCGGTTGCCAGGGACAGGCCATGTCCGCGCATGAGGAAGGACACCATATATTGCTGGTTGGCATAGCTGCCGATCCCGGCAATGCCGCCCGCGACCGCCACGAGGGCAAAGCTGCGCCGGACGAGCAACTGGCGGACCGTATCGATGAAAGACGCCGAGTGAGAGGGCCCGGGCTGGCTCCGCTGGGGTTCCGGCACAGTGGCACGGAACAGCAGAGCGAGGACTATGCCGGCCATTCCGCAGAGGAGGAAGGCCGTGCGCCAGCCAAAGGCAGCGATAAGGGCACCCCCTGCCACTGCGGCGACAATGGCTCCGACCGGGCCGGCCACCCCGAAAATGGCAATGACAGTCGTCCGGCGCCGTGCGGGAAATGCATCGGAAATCAGAGAATGGGACGCTGGTGTGCATCCCGCTTCCCCGATGCTGACCGCTGCTCTCCCGACAAGCATCTGGAGGAAATTGGCCGCTATCCCGCAAAAGGCCGTCATGACGCTCCACAGCATCAGCGAAAAGGCAATGATTCCGACCCGTCGGCCACGGTCGGCCGCCCGCGCGATCGGGAAGCTGAAAAGCGTATAGAGTATGGCGAAAGCCGGTCCGCCGATCAGGCCCAGTTGAAAATCGCTGAGGTGAAGGTCGACCTTGATCATTTCCTGCGCGACCGAAAACAGCAGGCGATCAATATAATTGAGACAATTCAGGAGAAACAGCGCGACAATTGTCCACGACAATACCGATCGCCTGCTCGCCGGAAACGACATTTCATAGGGCGTCGCCCGCTGCGTAGCATCCATGGATGAAGGATTGTGCATCACTCGTCCAAATCCGTTATAACGACCTTCCTGAGGACTATGTCAATGCCGCGTCGCATTCCCTCGTCACGGCTATCGCCGGCAAGACAAATATCGCGTAATGGACATATTCGTCCGGAAAATGCCTACTGCCCGGATCTTCCGCAAGGTTGCAGAAAAGCCATCGGCGAAATATCGAAATTCTCCGAGTATCGCCAACACTTGCCAACAACTTCGACCTTTCATCCACGCTCTGTGCGACACGGCCGGATCAAGAGTTTGTCGAGCTAGCCCTCATAGGCAGCGACGCCGCTTCCCGCCATATCGTTTTCCGCAATATTCATTCAGATCGCGCATTTCCTTCGCGGCCGCCACCGCCTGTCCTCGATCACAGGGGAATTCCTTTTCGATAAAGGAACGAGATTCCACTCGCTCGCACAATTCCTCAATATCACACCGCGAAAGAATGTTTTTTTCCCGCAAATAGAAGATAAGACTTTGCAATATAATCAAAGCCTTGTCTCCATTATCGACCGATTGATTGACATCCATTCCACGATCCTGGATTGTTAAAATGACGGAACAATTATGCTTTCATGAATTGATTCAGCAGTTACGCAGAAGAGGAGCCGTTAGGCCCCCGACGAAAGATAGGGTTCGCCCTCGCGTGTAAATCGGGATGACCGGATCATAGCGATCAGGTGAAGCGGACATCGCCGCCGCACCTGATCGACGCACTTATGTCAAAAGCGGTAAGAGACCGTTGCCCCCCAAGTGCGCGGCGCCGCAGTAAACCCGATCGCGGTGCCGAACGTGCCATAACCGTTGAAGATGGCGTTGTAATATTTCTCCTGAGTCAAATTCCGTCCCCACAAGGTGAACTCCATGCCGCCGTCGAGCTTGAAGCTGATACTGCCGTTCAGCACGCCATAGGCCTTGAGCCGGCTGAAGCTGTTCTGCGTGTTGATAAAGCTGACAGCCGCCGCGCGCTCTGCGGCGTCGTTGACACCGTCGTTAAGCGCCGGAGCCGTCAGATCAGCGGTGGCATAATCCTGATAGACGGCTGAGGTATAGGCATAGTCGGCATGCAAGGCGATTTCGCCGCCTCTGACTGGAATGCGCTGTGTGGCGCCGACGTTCCAGGTCCATCTGGGCGCGCGCGGAACAATTTCACCGCTTCGATCAACCGTGCCCCCCAGCCCCGCCGCGGTGAATGATCCCGCAGCATATTTCGCCTTCAGCCAGGATATGGCGCCACTGACTTCCATACCCTGCCACGGAATGAGCGTGCCTTCGAACTCGACGCCATAAGCTCTCACATCGCCCGCATTCTGAACAAACTGCGTCAGATTGCCGCCGACCAGAGCATTGACGATATTCTGCGCACCGTTCCGCCAGATATAGAAGCCTGCCAGGTTGGTCCGCAAATGCCTGTCGAGAAAGTCGCCCTTGAACCCGATTTCGGCATCCTTGACCTTTTCCGGCGCAAAGGAACTGGCGTCGGGCGGAGTCGGCCGTGAATTAAGCCCGCCAGCCAATGCGGCACCGCCCGTCTTCGCATAGACGAATTTGCCATTCCCCAGTTCATAGTCGATGCTGACCAGCCATGCGGGATAATCAAATTTGGCGGTCACGGGGTCCGTACAATTGGGGCCGGGCGGGACGAGATTGGCGTTGGTGCCCACGGCGCACAGACCCGTCGGCGGAAGCGTGATCAACCTGCCGTTCGACACGAACGAACCGGAAAAGCCTGGTATCCCGCCAATATAGCCCATGCGGTTGATAGAGCGTTTGTCCCACGTATAGCGAAATCCGCCCGTCACCCGCAACCGTTCGGTCAGATTGTAATTGGCCTGAGCGAACAATGCCTTGGACTCTGATTTATAAGTAGCAAGATTGGTGTTGGCGGGCGCAAGGTTGAAACCGAAATCGGTGTCCTGGAAGACGAGGGACTGCGATTGTTCGTCGCCCGTTTCCTTGAAATAGAATGCACCAAGAATGAATTCCAATTTCCCCAACGTACCCGAGAATTGAAGTTCCTCACTGCGCTGTTTCTGGGAATAGTCGCTGGCATAGGACGCGATCTTGGCGGGCGTACCGTCCAGATCGGTGCCGTCCCCGGTTTCCGCCTCTCGATAGGCCGTTATCGATTTTACCTTAAAATCCCCCAGATCATATTCTATCGTCGCACGAAGGCCCCATGTCTTGTTGTAATTGAAGGGCGTATCGATGTTGGGATTACCCGTGTTGGGGTCATTATAGGTTGTGTAGAAACGACTTTGGGTTTGCAGGAAGCTGGCGAGGTCAAATTGATGGGAATAAAGAGCGAGGCCCGGACCTGTCGGATTGATACCACGCAGAGCGACATTATTGTAAGTATCCTTGATGTCAGCCCAGTCGGCCGACAGGGAGACCGTCAGCGGGACCGCCGAAGGTTCCCAGTTCAGCGTGGCGCGGGCCGCGATGTCATGATCGATACGCGCCGCATCGACCCCCCTGATGGGGTTCGGGCCAAAGCCTCTGCCCCGCTCACCATAGCGCCCCGCCAGACGTAACGACAATTCGTCGCCGGCGATCGGCAAAGTCAGCGCGGATTCGATCGACCAGCTTTCATAATTGCCGACACGACCGGTAATATAGCCGCCGAAATGGCCGTCCGGCTGAACGGTCGTCATGTTCAGGGCGCCGCCTGTCGTATTGCGTCCGAACAATGTTCCCTGGGTACCGCGCAGGACTTCGACGGACGCCAGGTCGAGAAGACCCAGATTGCCGGCAATGGGTCGTCCATAATAAACGCCGTCGACATAGATGCCGACCGCAGGATCGGAAAATGAATTGGGACTGTTCTGAGCGTTACCCCGGATGGCGAGATATATGAGGGACGCGTTCCCGGTGCCGCCCGACTGAACAGACAAACCCGGCGCGGCCCGGCCTACATCCGCCACTTCGACAATCTGGCGTTCAAGCAGGGCGGTCGGATCAAGCGCCGTGACGGCCACGGGAACTGTTTGAAGATTCTCCGAAGTCCGGCGCGCCGTCACGATGATATCGCGCACCGCGTTATTGTCGCCGCCACTGGAGCTTTGCTCGACCGCTTCTGCCGCCTGGCTTATAGCAACACCGCACGCGCTCCACGCGGCGCCGGTCATAAGGATTACCCGGAATATCTTACCCATTTCATCCCCTCCTGTGGTGACTATATTTAATTTATGACGACCTGTTTCTATTTATTGACCGAAATGATATATTTTTATCTTATTATATTTTCAGATAATATTTTATCTTGGCACGATCCGTAGATACTGATTGGGCAAGCATATACTGATTGCCCAGACCAGCTACTCCCTGATCGCTCAATCTGCGGGACGAAGCACATATCGTCGGATAGGTACCATCCCTCGGGCTGGCCAGACGCCCATGCGGGCATATTCAATACCCACACGCCTAATCCCGCCGCAGCGGCTCCATGGGCACCAGAACCAGATGATCGGCGGGCGCGCCAGGCCCCGCGATGACCAGACAATGCCGCAGCGTCCTTCGGTGGAAGAAACGCGTCAGGGCGATATCATCGGCTGGCTTGCTCTTTTCGATGAAGCGCATCAATGCGGCCTCACCCTCGACCGGATCGGCATAGGCTGTACCGAGCAGCGCCTCGATATCCTTGCCATCCTCGTCCCGCAGCCAGTCCCGATAGCGCAGCTGATCCCGGAGATAGTGCGGTATGGATGCGAGAATGTTACGTTGCCAACCCTGTAACGATCCGCTTTCCGGCAGGCGCTCGATTTCCGCCTGCAATTTCTGGAGCGCCAGATCGTTCTGGTCGATGGCGGCGGGCGGCGGGAGCGCGATGTCATCGAGCGTCATGCCCAATATCTCGGCCAAAGCCTCCATGCAGCGCCGTCCGATCATCGGAACCTGCACCGCCGCCTCGACCCAGTCGCCGCCGCGTCCCGTTTCATGAAGCCCGAACAGGGGACCATAAATGGCTTCGGCCAGGAAAGAGACGGTGTGATAAGCGATTGCGTCATAATCGAGCGGCACGCCGATCGCGCGTTCATAGTGATGGAACAATGCGGCGACGTCGCCCATATTCTCGATCGGATGGCGTCCCCGGAAGCAGGCGAGATCGCGCATGGGATCGCCCAGATGACCGATTTCCACATCCAATATGCCGGTGACCTGGGCGCCGTCCGAAAGGAACTGGCCGCAATCGCCCGTGACGAAGGAAATGGATTCCCGATGCCGGGGATAATTACGGCGCAGCCAGCCTGCGCAAAATTCCAGCAGCGGATCGGTGATGCCCTGCTCTGCCGTCATGGCATGAAAGCGCTCGAAATTGTGCAGGGCAATCTCGCGCGGCCCCTGCGGCAAATGGGCTCCCCCTTCGACGAAGGGGCGACTTGGAAGACGATGTATGTCCGCCAATATCTCCATATAGCGCAGGGATGCGGCCCACCGATCGTCGGTCATGACCGATGCGCTTTCGATCGCCTGCTGAACCAGGCCGGGGTCCCGCCCACCTTCTATCCATTCCATCACGATGGTGTTGGGCTGGTCGCACATGCCCAATATGGCGGGAATGGGGACGCCATTTTCATGCAGCGCCCGCTGCATGCGCATTTCATAATCGAGCGGATAGGGATGGGTCGGCCAGGTACGGTCGCCCTTGAGCAGAAAGTCGCGCTTCACACCATTCTGCTGCACGCTGGCGCGCCAGACCGGACGCCAGCGCCGTTGCTTTTCCAGCATGACCTCAGAACAGCCCAGCACATCCTCAAGCCATCGGCTGAGCTGTTCGCGGCTTTCGGCCTGATCCTGATCGGCTTCGGTCTGCGCCATCGACGGTCCTCCCCATAATCCTGCCCTGTCCATTATGGCCGGTGCGTCATCCGCCTTCGTTGGGCCGCGCTGGCCTTTGCGGACAGGACGAGACTGACGCACCGTCCTCAACTCTTGCGGTCAGTCGCCGAACCGATAGCGAACCTCCACGCCATAGGTGCGCGGGGCTCCATAAAACCCGCTGAATATGCCAAGCGCCGCTGATCCGACATTGCTCGAAGCCAGATATTTCTTGTCGAACAGGTTGCGCACGAAAAAGCTGATGTCGGCATTGCTGCCGCCCACGCCGTTCAGGTCCAGCCGTCCGTTGACCAGATCATAGGCGTGCAGAACCTGATCGGAGGAGCGGACTTTACTCGAATGGTAATAGTCCATGCTGACCACCGTTTCCGCAAGCGAGCGCGGTACGGGCAGCGTCCAGCGCAGCCCGGCGGTCACCGTCGTCTTCGCGACCAGATTGAACGGCACCTTGAGCGCTGCGAGATAGGATTGCAGTGCGGCAGGCACCGTCAGCGACCGCGACTTGAGGTCGAGGAAGGTCGCCCCCGCGTCGAATGACAATGTCGACGTCGGCTGAATCCGGGTCGAAAGGTCAATGCCCGCGACACGGGTTTTGCCGGCATTGACGAGCAGCGTCCCGCCGCTCGGATCGTTGCTGGCGTCGCAATCGCCGTCCGGTGATTTTGGCGGGTTCGTGCCACCGGCGGCCGTCGTGCTGCAACTTGCCTGCGTATTGAGGCCGGAAATCGGCACCTGCACATTATTATACCAGCCGACAAAAGGCGACGCGTTGAACTGGAGCTTGACGTCGCCCATGGTGAAGTCGGAGCGGATACCGACCTCCACATCCGTCACCTTTTCCGGTGCGAAGGACTGGAACGGCGCCAGCCTGCCGGCCAGCGTGGGACTGTTGATTCCGCCCGCGCGATAGCCCCGGCGGGTGACCGCATAGAGGAAGATCGCATCCGACGCCTTCCAGTCGACGCCCAGCTGCCAGGTCAGCGCCTTGGACGAGGTTTTGTTGACGCTCGAATTGCGGATAGTTGCCGCCCCGTCCGCGCATTCTTCGGGCGAAACGACGGGCTGGTTATTAAGGCCGCCGCCGACGCAGGCCTCGATCTTGTCCCAGGTGTGGCGCACGCCCAGATTGACGTGCAGCCCGTCCGCGATCTCATAATTGACATTGCCGAACAGCGCCCGGCTCTTTTCGCTGTAGAAACTGTAGTTGAAGCGCGCATCGGTAATACCGGGCAGGATGAAGACGGGAATATAGGTGCCCGACGGCCCGAGCGGCTTGCTGTCAAGGTAGAAGGCGCCGACCAGCCAGTCGAGGCGATTGCCGAGTGCCGATCCCTTCACCTGCACTTCGTCGCTGAGCTGCCGAACATCGGATGTCTGACGGCCGCCGACGATTGTCACCGGAAGCCCGGCGGGGATCGCGCCGCTGCCGTCGGCGATCAATGTCGGCAATCCGTCGACACTGGAATAATAGTCGATCTTGGTGCGCCGATAGCCGAAGATATTGAGGAAAGTGATGTCGTCGGACAGATCGAATTCAGTCCGATTGGTAATACCAAAACGCTTGACCCTTTCGAACGCATCGACGTCCGAATTGATCACGCGCGGACCGCGTGCGCGCTGCAACGCCAACTGGACCAGCGCTGCATTGGCCGTGCCCGTCGCCGTCAGCCCGTTGGGACCGGGCAGCACATCGGTCAGCACGGACGCGCCGCCGACCGCTTCATTGTGATAATAGTCGACAATGACCGTGTTGCGGAACGCGGCGCTCGGCTCGAACAGGATCGATCCGCGGATCGCACGCGAGTTGAGATCGTCGGGGTCGCCGCCGATACCGATATTCCTGGTCCAGCCGTCGCGTTTCTGGATCTGACCGGCGATGCGGATGGCCAGCGTATCCGATGTCAGGGGTATATTGAGTGCGGCTTCCAGCAGCCGGGCGTCGTAATTGCCGTAGGACGCCTTGGCATATCCCCCCAGCTTATAGTCCGGCGCGGTCGGATAATAGAGGATCGCGCCGCCGGTCGTGTTGCGGCCAAACAATGTCCCCTGCGGCCCCTTGAGCACCTGAACCGAGGACAGGTCGTAGGTCGGGATGCTGGAACCTGTGGTGGGGGAAGGCACTTCGGCGAAATAGCTGATGACGCCCGGCGCGCTGTTGCCGGCCAGCGCCTTGGACTGACCCCGGATGGAGAAATTGGTGTTTTCGCGCCCGCCCGACCCGGCCAGGAAAACGCCCGGCGTCTTGATCAGCAGATCCTGCGTATCGCGGATATTGGCCTGCCGCAGCGAATCCGCCCCGAAAGCCACGACGGAAACCGGCGTCTCCTGAATATTCTCGGCGGTGCGGCGCGCGGTCACCACGATGTCGCTGGTAGCGCCCTCCTGCGGCGCAGCGGTGGACGACTGCGCCAATGCCGTCTGCGACGTCGTCAGCAACAGGCCCAATGGCAGTATGAAACCCCGTATTCCCTTCATTCTTCTTCTCCCTGATGGTCAAAGGATGACCGTTCTGATTGAGAGCCGGTCTGTTGCCGGCCTTCCGCCTCTGTAGGTTGGCAGCATGGTCGTTGCCGCCTGCCGCCGGTCAGTTCCCGTCGCCGACCGCACTTTCCGGATTGTCGCCTATGCAAATCTGCCTGCGAGCCACGTCGCTATCCTCTCGGCATTTTCCCCATGGATCGGGTGTGCGGCGGATATGACGCCAATTCGCGCCTTCAATTACCTGTCGAAAGGTGGGTCCGATGTCCGATCATGCCGATATCCACCAGATTTGAGGGCGGCGCACGGTCCGCAGATGCCGTCGGCCCCTAATGGGAAAGGACGAGATGACCTGTTTTGCAAGCGGACTGCTGATGCCAGAGGGACCGATCGCGCAGCCCGATGGTAGCCTCATATTGGTGGAGGTGCTCGGCGGCCGCCTGTCCCGCCTTGGCCCGGACGGCGCGCGCACCACTATGGCCGATCTGGGCGGCGGTCCCAATGGCGCGGCGATCGGTCCTGACGGGCGCATCTATGTCTGCAACAATGGTGGCTTCGGCAAAATGACCCTGCCAGATGGCGGGCTTCTGCCGATCGAGGCGCCTCTCGATACGCCGCCCGGCATGATCCAGGTCGTCGATCCGGCCAGCGGCGCCTTCGAAACCTTATACGCATCCACCGAAGCAACGCCCTTCTGGGGACCGAATGATCTTGTCTTCGATGCAGAGGGGGGCTTCTGGTTCACCGATTTCGGTAGGGATCGCGGCGCGGCGCGAATGCGGGGCGGGCTTTATTATGCCAGGGCGGACGGGTCGGAGATTCGGCTGGCCGCCGGACCATTGGACGGGGCGAATGGCGTCGGCCTCTCGCCCGATGGACGCACTCTCTACGTCGCCCTCACCTATGAGGCGCATCTGCTGCGCTATCGGTTGTCGGCGCCCGGCGTGATCGATAAATCGGCGTCGCCCTCCCCGGACGGGCACAGCATCGTCGGCCGGGCCGGCCCCGGTCAATATCTCGACAGTCTGGCCGTGGACAGCGCCGGACGCATCTGCTGCGCCTCGCCCGGCGAGGGCGCGATACTGATCTTCCCGCCGGAAGGCGGAACGCCCGAGCAGATCGAAACGGGCGACTTTCTGACGACCAATATCTGCTTTGGCGGCGCGGACGGGCGCGTGGCCTTCGTCACGCTGGGCAGTTCCGGCAAGGTCATATGTTTCGACTGGGACGTGCCCGGCCTGCCCCTGGCATTCGGCTGACCTGCTCAGGTCGAACAGCGCCGCCCTGCCGTCTGGCAGGTCAGCCAGGGCCCGCATTGCTGTTTCATCGCGACATGCCTGAGAAAAGAGCGAACATGCCGGCTGATTGCTATGACTATATCATCGTGGGAGCGGGTTCTTCCGGCTGCGTGCTGGCCAATCGTCTGTCGGCCGACCCGACCGTCAGGGTTCTGCTGGTGGAGGCGGGACCGGACGACAGCAGCCCGTTGATCGCCATGCCCCGCGGCATCGGCAAGCTGCTGGCGCCGGGCAATCCCCATGTCTGGGATTACGCCGTTTCGCCCGGCGGGAACGCACCCCAGGAAATATGGCTGAAGGGCCGCGCGGTGGGCGGGTCCAGTTCGATTAACGGCATGGTCTATGTGCGGGGCGCTCCGGCCGATTACGACGGCTGGGAAGCGGCAGGCTGCACCGGCTGGGGCTGGCAGAGGATGGGCCAGCATTTCGTGACGCTGGAGGACCATGTGCTGGGCGCCAAGGCGTGGCGCGGCGCCGGCGGCCCGCTCAAGATCAGCGTCCACCCTTCCGGCGACCCGCTTTGCGAAGCGTTCCTGACCGCCGCCGAGCAGGCCGGGACGCAACGGGTGGATGACATGAACGACATGCCGGCCGTGTCCGAGGGCGGCATGGCCTATCAGCCGACATCTACCTATCGCGGCAAGCGCTTCTCCGCTTCCCGCGCCTTTCTCAAGCCCGTGCGAGGCCGGCCGAATCTGGACGTCGTGCCGCGTACCGACGTCCTGCGCATCCTGTTCGACGGGCAGCGGGCGAGCGGCATCCTGCTGCGCAACAAGGATGGCGTGCATGAGGTCGCGGCACGGCAGGAGATCATCCTCTCCGCAGGCGCGGTGCAGAGCCCCAAGCTGCTGCAATTGTCGGGCATCGGTCCCCGCGCCCTGCTTGAATCGCTCGGCATCCCGATCGTCGTCGATGCGCCCGGCGTCGGCGCCAACCTTCGCGAACATCGCTATCTGGGCTTTACCTACAGGGTTCGGAGGAACAGCCTGAACCAGAAACTGTCCGGCCTGGGCCTCATCATGTCGGCTTTGCGCTATGCTTTCGGATCGAAAGGTCCGCTGACCCATGCGGCGCATGAGGTGGGCGGCTTCGTCAAGACCGATGCCACGCTCGACCGGCCCGACGCGCAGGTCGGCCTGGGCCTCTATTCCTTTCACACGGACGACAAGGGGGCGGTCGCGCTCGACCCCTATCCCGGCATGACCGTCATCGCCTATTATATGCGGCCCGACAGCCAGGGCCATGTCAGGATAAGCTCGGCCGATCCGGATGTCCCGCCGGTCATCGACGCCAATCATCTGGCCACCGATGCCGACCGGAGCCATTTCGTCGCCCTGTTTCGCTGGCTCCGCTGCCTTGCGCAACAACCCGCGCTGAAAGACTGGATCGTCGAGGAAACAGGAAAGACCGTCGGTATAGAGGCGGACGAGAACATTCTTGCCAACGCCATGGCGCTTGGCGGCACATCCTTCCACATTTGCGGGACGTGCCGCATGGGCGCGGATGAAGCCTCCGTCGTCGACCCGCAACTTCGCGTGCGCGGCGTCACTGGCCTGCGCGTGGTCGATACCTCCATCATGCCGACCATCGTGTCGGGCAATACCAATGCGCCGGCCATGGCCATCGCGCTCAACGCCGCGGACATGATCCTGCGGCCCAGTCAGGACCCTGCCCTATGACCGTGTCTTTCACCGCATTCGACAAGCTGTATATCGATGGCGCCTGGGTCGATAGCGGGAGCGAACGCGACGCTATCATCAACCCCGCCACCGAAGCGGTCATCGGTCGCGCGCCGGTGGGCAATGCCGCCGCCGTGCAGGCCGCGATCGCGGCCGCGCGCGATGCGTTCGACACGGGCATCTGGCCGCGCATGGCCATGTCCGAGCGCGCCACGTACCTGCGCCGGATGCATGCCGCCCTGGATGCCCGCAGGCAGCAGATCGCGGCGCTGATCGTCGCGGAAGTCGGCTGTTCGCAGGGCATCACCCAGGGCATGCAGGTCGCCAATCCGCTCGACCATTTGCTGGCCGCCGTCGAACATTCGACGCGCGACGACAGCGTCCGCCTGCCCATCGACATCACCCCCGATCCCTTCAACCCCGACGGGCCGAAGAAAATAGGCGGGACCACCGTGGTGCGCGAGCCGGTGGGCGTCGTCGCAGCCATCACCGGCTATAATTTCCCTTTCCTCATCAATCTGGCGAAGATCGTGCCCGCGTTGCTCGCCGGCAATACGATGGTGCTGAAGCCGTCGCCCTTCACACCCTTTTCCGCGCTGCTGTTCGGGGAGATTGCCGAAGAGATCGGCCTGCCCAAAGGCGTGCTGAACATCGTGACCGGTGGACCGGAGGTCGGCACGACCCTGACCAGCGATCCGTGCGTCGACCTTGTTACCTTCACGGGTTCCGAAGGGGTGGGCGCCGCGATCATGGCGCAAGCCGCACCGACATTGAAGCGCGTGCACCTCGAACTGGGCGGCAAGTCCGCGCTGATCGTCCGTCAGGATGCCGACGTCGCCCGCGCCGCGGGCATGGCGGTCGCGGTACTCTCGGTCAATGCGGGCCAGGGTTGCGCCCTGCTCACGCGCCTCGTCGTCCATAACAGCATCAGGAAGGCGTTCGTCGAAACCGCCTGCGCCATCGCCAGCCAGTTCAGGATCGGCGATCCTGCCGATCCCGGCGTGGCGATGGGGCCGCTGATCCGCGAATCCCAGCGGGAAAAGGTCGAAAGGCTGATCGCCATCGGCCGCGACGAAGGGGCGCGGATCGTGCATGGCGGCGGGCGTCCGGCGGGCCTCGACAAGGGTTTCTTCACGGACATCACGATCTTCGACGATGTCGACAACAGCATGACGATTGCCCAGGAAGAGGTGTTCGGTCCGGTCGGCTGCATCATCGGTTTCGATAGCGACGAAGAGGCGATCCGCATCGCCAACGATTCCCGCTATGGCCTGAATGGCGGCATCGAAACCGCCGACGCCGCCAAGGGCTATGAGATGGCGATGCAGATCCGCGCGGGCAGCGTCATGCTCAATGGCGGGACCGGGCGGATGACCTATGCGCCAATCGGCGGCTACAAGCGCTCCGGCATCGGACGGGAATATGGTCCGGACTGGCTGCACGAATATCAAAATCAGAAGTCGGTCTTCTATCCCATCGGAGGATAGAGAAGCTGCCTAGAGCAGATTCCGATCCGATTGCATCGGCTCGATTGCTCTAGTCTTTTGATTTGACGCGTTTTCCGAGCCAGCAGGTGATTGGCTTGGCCGAACTGGCGTTTCCACCCGCTTCGAAAACGCTCTAGCCGGCGGTAATGCCGCCGTCGACCGCCCAGCAGGCGCCATGCACATGACGCGCGCGATCGGACGCAAGGAACAGAAGCGGTTCGGCCACATCCTCGGGCGGACAGGGCGGGCGCATGCCCGTGTAGCGCGCGAGCAGCCGGGGATCGGCGAAATCGGGGAAGGACATGCCCTGCGTCATTTCCGTCCGCATCGGGCCGGGCGAGAGGACGTTGATCCGCACGGGACTGTCCATCATCTCCATCGCGAGCGACAGCGTCAGACCGACCAGTCCGAATTTGGAGGCGGTATAAGGCGCCAGATAGGCCTGCCCCATGAAACCGGCGGTCGAGGCCACACAGACGATATTGCCCTTGCTCTCGATCAGGTGCGGCATGGCCGCCTGCATGAGAAAGAAGGGACCGGACAGGTTCGAGGCGATGGTCCGGTGCCATTCCTCTTCCTTGATGTCCAACAAGCGGTGAAACATGACATCGGCGGCGATATTGCACAGCACGTCCAGCCGGCCGAACGCCGTCATCGCCGCTTCGATCGCCTCCCTACAGCCACGCGGCTCGCCAAGATCGCAAGCCAGTTCGACACATCGGCCACCCGCGTCGCGGATCAACCGCCCGGTCTCTTCCAGCTTGGCCCGGCTGCGCCCGACAAGGCACAGTGCCGCGCCTTCCCGAGCAAAGGCGAGACTCGCCGCCCGGCCCAGGCCCGACCCGGCGCCGGTGACCAGTACGACCTTGCCTGCAAAGTCCATCCGCATAGTCTTTCCCAAACGGGGCGGCGGCGGGATCAAAAGATGCCGCGCTGAACGCCTGTCATATCGGTGATTACGACGCGGCCAACCTTTCGCCGGATGGGGTCGATCCCGTCACCAGCGCCGTCGCCATTGCGCGCCACGCCGACGGTTACGGATCATCTCGTCCCTCTGCTCCGGCGTGACCAGCGGCGTGTCGCCGGGAAGATGCGACCGAAGCTCTGCCGCGGGCACGAGTCTGAGCGTCGGCTCCGGCCCGGAACTCGCGCCGGTCCAGCGCAGCATCAGCGACCCTTCGTTGCGGCCTGCCGGATCGAGCCAGTTGGGCACGCCCGGATCGTCCAGTGCGATGACGGCGCGGAAGCGGCCGTCGCCGTCGAGCCGCGCCTGCGCTGCGTTGAGGCTGCTCTGATGGTTGATCCAGTCGATCGTGTTCCACAGTGGATCGTTGAGCTGCACGTTCCAATAGCGCACCTGATCGGGCACCGCCGTATCGATGATCATCGCTTCCCCCGGTTCCAGCCGGAAGATGCCTTGATAATAATGCTGCCCGGCAACGCCGCCGCGACCGGCCCAGTCGTCATATTCCAGCCTGTTGACGAAGCCCTGCGCCCGCTGTCGCTGACCATAGCCCAAGGCGAATGCGGCATAGCGTTCGACGAAGGCCGACAGGCGATCGAGCCGATGGGCGATCTCGGCCGCGGGCACGGGACCGCCGCCCACGCGCCGGTCGACCCGTTCGATCGCGATGCGCAGATCGCGCCCCGCGCCCCAGTCATAATAGGCATGGCGCAGACCAATGGTGACCGCGCGCGGGTCGAGCGGGAACCAGTCGCCCGCATGACCCTCCGGCCGCTCGCCGCCCAACAGGATGTCGAATGCGCCGTCCGGTCCCAATGTGCAGGCATCCAGATCGATCATGCCCACCGAAGCCCCCATATCCTCCATCGGTCCCAGACCGCCCGCGACCAGATCGAGAAACACGAAAACCCCATCCCCGCGCGTGCCGGACAACCTGTAAACGCCGCTGCCGTCGATCCGCGCCGCGCCATAGATGAAGTCGGGATTGACCCCGACCGTGTTCAGCACGCTGCTGACCGACGGCACGAAATCGGGATGATCGGGATCGGCGAAGGCCGTCTGATAGCCGGTGGCGAGGATGGCGAAGAACAGGCGGTGCGCCTCGGCCCGGGCCTGTGGATCATCGGGATCGGCCAGCCTGTCCAGCACGCTTTCCGCCCCCGCCATCTGCTCCAGCCAGGCGCGCCACTGGGACGTATTAGAGATAGGCATGGTAGGTCTCAATATATTCGGCGAACCTGTCGCTCACCTGTTCGGCGGTCAGGCCATAATCGGCCAGCGTATAGCTGCGCGGCCCATGCTTGCCCGCCGGATTCTCCCGCAGCCAGCCCAGAATGCCTTTTTCCGAGTCCGGCGTGAAATCCCAGCCGAAATGGTGATAGGCGGCCCGGATGGTCGAAACCGGGTCGGCAACGAGATCCTTGTAGCGCATGTCGTAAATCGGCAGGTCCGGATGCGCCTTGCGGTAATCCATGCAGCACTTCACCCCGTCCCACCAGAGTTGCAGAAATTCGGCGCCCAGCGCATGCAGGTCGAGCCGGTCGTAGGAGGGCCCACGGATGACGCTGATCAGTTGGGAGATGGAGGCGATGACGGTGGTCGGGTCGCGATGCGGCTGGATGAAGATCGCATCGGGATAGACGTGGCGCAGCGCCGGGAGCTTATACATATGCTCCTGAATCTTGAGCACCCAATGCCTGCCGGGATGCCGCCAGCCCAGATGCTGAAGCCACATCTTATGGACCTCGTAACGAAAGGTCGCGTCGATGCCCTTGAACCAGTCGTAGAAGCGGGGAAGATGCTGGAACATGCACGGATTGCTGCTCTGAAACGACGTCGTCATGAACGATCCGCATTCTTGCGGGATCTTGGCGCCGAGCGGATGGGCTTTGAGCAATTCGTCGGCATCACCGCCCAGTTGCGCGCGCAGATGTTCGTCGAAACGGGCGATGCGCGGGTCCGTATCGGCGGTTGCGGCTTCGGGCGGGGGCGATGGCTCGGCCACTTCCCACATCAGCGGCGTGCGGATCTGCGGGTCGCCTTCCATCAGGGCGTGCAGGAAACTGGTGCCGCACCGGGGCAGGCCGAGGATGAAAAGCGGCTGCCTGATTTCGACATTGGCAATGTTGGGATAGCGCGCCCGATCGTCGGCGATCGCCTTCAGCCGGGACAAGTCATCGGCGATGATATGCAGCGCCCGGGCATGGCCATTGGCGTTGAGTGCCCGGTCTTCCTCCATCGAGGCGAGCAGTTGTTCGAGCCCCGGCCGCACATTGTCCCGTAAATAATCAGGCAGCGGATATTGCGCCAGCAGCGCGTCCGCGTCCGGAAATCCAAATGTCATTGCCATCCTCTCTCAAACCGGTCTGACGACCATTTTGGGCAGGATGACCGGTCCGGGCACCGATGAAAAGCGCAGGCGGCCTCGATGTCGCCTATCGGAAACAGATGTCGAAAATTGCGGCTACACCAATGGGCGTCAGTGGATCAAAAGCCGGTCGCGGAACTGCTGCGGCGAACAGCCCTCCATCTGGCGGAAGGCCACACTGAAACTTGCCGTATTGGCAAAACCGCAGCGATAGGCGATCTCCTTGACCAGAAGCGATCGGTCCATCAGCAAGTCCTTTGCCAGAGCCAGCATATGACGGCGACAAAAGGCTGCGGGACTTTCGCCCGTCGCGGCGCGGAACAGGCGTTCATAATGACGGACGCTGATGCCGCGTTCCGCCGCCAACTGCCCGATCTCGACCCTGCCGGGCTGCTCCCGGATATGTGCGACAAGGCCGGCCAGATAGCGCTGGTCGAACGTCCGGCGACTGGTGAATTCGGCTTGCGTTTCCGGGCCGAATTGCTGCACCATTTCGGCTGCAAGCCCGACGCTGATCGAATCCAGAACGAGTTGCGAACACAGCCCCGGCGCCACCAGTTCCTGCTGCGCCCTTAGAAGCAGCGCCCTGACGTGGGGATTGCGCATGTCTATGGTGTCGCGCAGTTGTTGATCGGAAAGTTCCATCGGCAATCCGGTAATCGCGGGAATATCTATTCTGCAAAATAGCGATCTTTGCTCGCGTTCCTGCCAATGCATTTGGAACGGACGCGCGGCCGGATAAAAGCGCACTTCGCCCTGCTCGCAAAAGTCGCAGGCAGAAGCGAGATAACGACCCACGGACGGGAAGTGGGTCAATTCGAAATAGCTGCACGGCGGCGTGAAGACGATCTCGTTCCGTTCCCGCCAGAAAAACCGCCGGACTTCAAAGCGGGCACCAACTGTAGCCTTGGCCGCTTCGAGAGACGTTTCGAATTCCTGCGGGAATATGAAGTCCAGTCTTGTGCCCTCAGCATGACGGGCAGCGTCATAAGGTCTTATCGACATATCGGCCCTTACCTGCGCTCTCTTCTCTCCGGATTATCGTGATGATAGGCGATCGACCTTATCAGGAGAAGCTGATTTATCGGACGATCTCTTCTGGTTCCAAAAATATAATCGGATGATTTCCCTGATACGCGGTTACGGGAAATATTCATATTTTTGACGATAGATACCCAAGATGTTACTGTTATCATCATTCGGATCGGCTACGATCGTACTAGCCTATCCTTGACGGAATCGCTATTCATTTGGCACTTTGAATGCTGATCGATAGCTCGGAATCGACACCTTATATTGCTACCGAGCAGATAGTGTCCATTTGCTATCGGCAGGAATTTCATGATCAAAGAGCCACGGATAGGGCTGACGCATCTCCAGCGCCTGGAGGCGGAGAGCATCCATATATTGCGGGAGGTCGTTGCGGAGGCCGAAAAGCCCGTCATGCTGTATTCCGTGGGCAAGGATTCGGCGGTGATGCTGCATCTGGCGCGCAAGGCCTTCTACCCCTCGCCGCCGCCCTTTCCGCTGCTGCATGTCGACACGACGTGGAAGTTCCAGGCGATGTACGATCTGCGCGACCGGATGGCGCGGGAATCGGGGATGGAACTGCTGGTCTATCACAACCCCGAAGCGCAGGAGCGCGGGATCAACCCGTTCGATCATGGCGCGCTGCACACGGACATGTGGAAGACGGAAGGCCTGAAGCAGGCGCTCGACCTCTATGGCTTCGACGCGGCGTTCGGCGGCGCGCGGCGCGACGAGGAGAAGAGCCGGGCGAAGGAGCGCATCTTCTCCTTCCGCACCGCCAGCCACGGCTGGGACCCCAAGAACCAGCGGCCGGAGCTGTGGAACCTCTACAACGCCAAGAAGAACAAGGGCGAGAGCATCCGCATCTTCCCGATCAGCAACTGGACCGAGCTGGACATCTGGCAATATATCCATCTGAACGACGTGCCCATCGTGCCGCTCTATTTCGCGCAGGAGCGCCCGACCGTGGAGCGCGACGGCATGCTGCTGATGGTCGATGACGAACGCTTCCCGCTGAAGGCTGGAGAGGAGCCGGTGATGCGCTCCATCCGGTTCCGGACATTGGGCTGCTATCCGCTGACCGGCGCGGTCGAGAGCAAGGCGAAGACGTTGCCGGAAGTCATCCAGGAAACGCTGCTCACCACCACATCGGAACGGCAGGGCCGCGCCATCGACAAGGATGCCGGCGGCGCCGGCATGGAGAAGAAGAAGCAGGAAGGGTATTTCTGACGCACTACGGAATGCGAAGCGTTCCCAAGCGTCAACCCCAGCGCAGGCTGGGGTCTTTCGCCTCCTGATACGAACCAGACCAATGCGACCCCGGCCTTTGCCGGGATGACGGGACAGATGACATGACCGACACGCTCGACGAACCTATCTACAAGACCGATGCCCTCATTGCCGAGGACATCGACCAGTATCTGCAGGTGCATGAGCACAAGACGATGCTGCGCTTCATCACCTGCGGATCGGTGGACGACGGCAAGTCGACGCTGATCGGCCGCCTGCTCTACGACAGCAAGATGATCTTCGAGGATCAGCTCGCCGCGCTGGAGGCGGACTCCAAGCGCGTCGGCACCCAGGGGCAGGAAATCGACTTCGCTCTGCTGGTCGACGGCCTTGCCGCCGAGCGCGAACAGGGCATCACCATCGACGTCGCCTATCGCTTCTTCGCCACCGAAAAGCGCAAGTTCATCGTCGCCGACACGCCGGGGCATGAACAATATACGCGCAACATGGTGACCGGCGCGTCCACCGCCGACCTTGCCGTCATCCTGATCGACGCGCGCAAGGGCGTGCTGACGCAAACCCGCCGCCACAGCTATCTGGCGCATCTGATCGGCATCAGGAATATCGTCCTCGCCATCAACAAGATGGACCTGGTCGACTATGACCAGGCGGTCTATGACGGCATCGTCAAGGATTATACCGAGTTCGCCCACTCGATCGGCATCAAGGCCTTCACGGCCATGCCCATTTCCGGCTTCAAGGGCGACAATATCACCGGCCCGTCGGCCAACACCCCCTGGTACAAGGGGCCCGCGCTGATCGAGCATCTGGAGACCGTCGAGGTCGATCAGGTCTCCGATCAGGCAAAGCCCTTCCGCATGGCGGTGCAGTGGGTCAATCGCCCGAACCTCGACTTCCGCGGCTTTTCCGGCCAGATCGCGACCGGCACGGTGCGCAAGGGCGATGCGATCCGCGTCCTGCCCTCCGGCAAGACCAGCACGATCAGCCGCATCGTCACGCTGGGTGGCGATCTGGACGAAGCGATCGCCGGTCAGTCGGTGACATTGTGCTTCGCCGATGAGATCGACTGTTCGCGCGGCGACGTGATCGCGGCGTCGGACAATCCGCCCCAGGCCGCCGACCAGTTCGAAGCGACCATCGTCTGGATGGCGGACGAAGAAATGCTGCCCGGCCGCCCCTATTGGCTGAAGATCGGCACCCAGACCGTCACCGCCACGGTCCAGCACCCCAAATATCAGGTCAACGTCAACACGATGGAGCATCTGGCGGCGAAAACGCTGGAGCTGAACGCCATCGGCGTCGCCAACCTGTCGACCGACAAGCAGATCGTGTTCGAACCCTATGAGACGAACCGCACGCTGGGCGGCTTCATTCTGATCGACAAGATCACCAACGCCACGGTGGCGGCGGGGATGCTGCACTTCTCGCTGCGGCGGGCGCAGAATGTCCATTGGCAGGCGACCGATGTCAGCCGCGATTTCCATGCGGGCCTCAAGAACCAGAAGCCGGCCGTGCTGTGGTTCACCGGGCTTTCGGGCGCGGGCAAGTCGACCATCGCCAACCTTGTCGAGAAGAAGCTGGCGCGGATGAACCGCCATACCTTCCTGCTCGACGGCGACAATGTGCGTCATGGGCTGAACAAGGATCTGGGCTTTACCGATGCCGACCGGGTGGAGAATATCCGCCGCGTGGGCGAAGTCGCCAAGCTGATGACCGATGCGGGGCTGATCGTCATCACCGCCTTCATCTCGCCCTTCCGCGCCGAGCGCGAGATGGTGCGGCAGATGATGCAGCCGGGCGAGTTTGTCGAAGTGCATATCGACACGCCGCTGGCCGAGGCCGAAGCACGTGACGTCAAGGGCCTTTACAAGAAGGCGCGCACGGGTCAGCTCAAGAACTTCACCGGCATCGACAGCCCCTATGAAGCGCCGGAAGATCCGGAGATCCGCGTCGACACCACCGCCATGACGGCGGAAGAAGCGGCCGATGCCATCGTTGCGAGGCTGATCCCATGAGCGCGGCGGTGGAAAACATGACCGACGCCGATCTCGCCGCCCATCTGGCGGAGATTGCCGGGCGCATCCTGATCGATGTGCGGGAAAGCGGCCTGTTCAGCCCCAAGGCGCTGGGCAAGGCGGGGGACCAGACGGCGAACCAGTTCCTGTGCCACGCCCTGCGCGAGGTCAGGCCGCAGGACGGCCTGCTCTCCGAGGAGGAGAAGGACAATGCCGACCGGCTCGCCATGAGCCGGGTGTGGATCGTCGATCCGGTGGACGGCACCCGCGAATATGGCGAGGAGCGGAGCGATTGGGCGGTGCATGTGGGTCTGGCCCTCGACGGGCAGCCTGCCATAGGCGCAGTCGCACTGCCGGGTCTGGATGGCGGCACGCTATTGCGCTCCGACCAGCCGGTCACCGTGCCGCCTGCCCCGGACAGGCTGCGCATGGTGATCAGCCGCACCCGCCCCGCCGCCGAGGCGGTCGCGGTCGCGGAACGGCTGGGGGCGGAGCTGGTCCCCATGGGCAGCGCCGGCGCCAAGGCGATGGCGGTCATCCTGGGCCAGGCCGATATCTATCTGCACTCGGGCGGGCAATATGAATGGGACAGCATGGCCCCGGTCGCGGTCGCGGTCGCCCATGGCCTCCACTGCTCGCGGATCGACGGCTCGCCGCTCGTCTACAATAGACAAGACGTCTACCTCCCCGACCTTCTCATCTGCCGCAAGGAGCATGCGGGGCAGATTCTCGAACTGATCGCGGAGGTCACGCAGGTCGCCGACTGAAACGGCCGATCCCGCCAGAGCGGGTCATATGCCCGGTAAGCGTTCACCGATTGTTCGCCCTTAGCGTTGTCTGACGTGCTTTCCACGCTATGTCCTCTATATGGCTTCCTTCAACATCAGATGCCTGACCGAAATCTGCTGGGCCCCGCTTCCAAGCCGATCCACGCCGATGATCGCCGTTTTCACCCTGATTTTTGAACGTCGAGCGATTTTG
This sequence comes from Sphingobium sp. SA916, assembly GCF_002894065.1. Taxonomy (NCBI): domain Bacteria; kingdom Pseudomonadati; phylum Pseudomonadota; class Alphaproteobacteria; order Sphingomonadales; family Sphingobiaceae; genus Sphingobium; species Sphingobium sp. SA916. The sequence continues at coordinate 38,950 of NZ_LXYF01000002.1, read as the reverse complement.
TCAAAAATTGGCTAACGGGAGCAACCGACCGGTTTCCCCCGTACAATCAAAATCTCAATGGTCGCAGTTACGGCGTCGAAGGCAACGGGAATCGCATTACGTCAACGCTCTACGGCTCCAAGACTGACCTGGGTGGCGGCGGCGCCCGAACAGCCGGCGGTCAACTGATTTGCTGCACCATATGTTGCCGGAATGGCGGAATTCAGCCGCTTTGCGGGTGTGGGAACAAGTCCACTGGCGTTATACATATTGGGGAAGACGACGGTGCCTCACCTACGCCTGCATCCGCTTGAGCAGGAATAGGCATCAGGGCATATTTGCTCCTTTTCCGAAAGCATCAAGTCCAAAACGTGCAACAAGCCGCCTCCATACATTCTGAATATAGCTAGTTTTCCTCCATGTAACCCGACTATGATAGTGGCCGATCGCTGCCCAGTAATCTCGGGCGTCCTGCAAGTCGGTCAGAAATATCCAGCGGGCAGCGTACACATTGAAGCAGGTGTCATGTTGAAGCCGATGCCATATCTCAGATTCCGATTGATGAACCAAGGCCGAGATTTTCGGTACCCACCAACTGTTGATTTGCAATGGGCCCAAATCGTAGCTGCCGTCTGTGTTCCTGATCTTGGCGCCAACCCATCCCGCTTCCTGATCTCGTAGGCCCCAAAGCGTCTTTTCCAGCCAGCCCTTTCCATTTGATGCGAGCCGAATGCACCGCGCCACCTCGACATCCCCGGCAAACTGCTTTGCGTTAGCTGGGGCTGCATACAGGATTGTCAGGCTCATGACGATCAGCCCTGCCAATACCAGGCCTTTCGGCCCACTCATCGATCCAACCCTTTTGACCGATCATGCCCATGTTCCTGATCTTGAGTCGGTTCCGGCCTGGACCGGTCGCGTCCAATCAACGAGCGCAGAAAGGAATCAAGCTGTTCGGCAACGGACCGTGCCCGGCCTGCAAGCTTTTCGGGCAGCGTCAATTCCTCCGCTTGCGATCGGGAGCTTGCCGAACCCAAACGTTCTCTTCTCTCCTGCCGCTGGATTTCCTGATCCATGCGCTGACGACGCAATTTCTCCCCATGACGCGCCGTGAAACTGCGTCGACTGTCTCGATCAAGACGACCAAGACCTTCAAGAGATGATGTCTTTTGACCTGAGTTTTGCTCCAATTTCTTGGCCAGCTTATCCCTGTCTTCCGTCCATAGCTTCACGCCAAGGCGCGCGCGGGTGATCGCCGTGTAGAAATTCTGACCATTGACGAGACTTGATCCGATGGGAGCCAAAACATAAGCCCGTGCATAGGTCTTAGACTGAGACGAATACACGGTTTCGGCGTAGCCATGGTCCCAAGTCTTGTGTATCGACAAATCTACGGTCTGGACTCTATCATCCCGATCCCATCTGATTGTTGCCAGCAATCCATCGAGCTGTTCGACCGTGCCTCGCTCAGCATTCTTCAGATCGAGCTCCTTGTTGGCCAATCGCCATTGAACGCGATCCCCGGACGCCAAGTCCCGCTCACCTTGGTCGAAGACATTGACCTGACGGGGGCGCGTCGATCGGGGGTCCCACCGGATAATCCGTCCCTGTTCATCGGCTAACCGAACGATTTGCCGGCCGTTCTCATTGCGGCCAAGTCCTACCACGCGATATTCCACGTCCCGGGCGATACCGACCTCGGCAATGTCGCGCCCAAATTTCACGACCTGCCCACGCGAATAAAAGCGCGCGAACCGCTTCTCTTCGTCGGTCATCCCCGCCGGCGACACAATCTGGAGACGACTCTCCTCGATGGCGATGCCCCCCTCCTTCTGGAGCGCTTCCCGTATCTGGGCGTTCACAGCCAGACGAGTGGCATTTTCAAGCACGAGAATGTTCGTGCCAACGCGATGCTCCGTTTTGAGCCGGGTCCACTCCCTCACCATGTCCTTGGCAAGTATGTCCACGCTCTCCCCGCTTACGACCTTATCGAGCGCGGCGATCGAAGCGGGATAGTCACCCTCGCGCGCATACGTAACCGCAGCTCTCATCGACTTGGTTTCCTGCCGTACCGACTCCTTGAGTTCCGCGGTCGGCAAACCCAGTCGTTGCAGCAACCAGAAGGCTTTGCCCTGCTCGATGGCGCCGGTCTGGTGATCGTCACCCAAGAGGAGAAGGCGGGCACCCGTTTTGCGACTGATCTCCAGCACACGGGCAGCTTGCCGATTGCCGAGCTGCCCAGCTTCATCCAGCACCAGCACATGGCGATCGCTGATCCCATGACCGCCCCCGGCAAGCAGACTGGCAACGGTCCGGGACTCGATGCCGGCATCCTGCCCAAGCTTCAATGTCGCAGACGAAGTCGGGGCGGTCGCAATGAGGATGGTGCCTGGCTCCGCAGCCTCTTTGAGCGTCTTGACCAGCGTTGATTTCCCCGAGCCGGCCACCCCATGGATGCCATTCACCCGATCGCGCGAGATCGCGACATTCACCAGCGCCTGTTCCTGGGCCGGCGTCAAACCAGCCTTTTCGAGCGCGACCAGCAGCCGGTCCGCAGACGCGAGGGGCCGAGCATCGCTCAACGCAAGCGCAAGATGCTGCGTCAATTCCAACTCAAGACGCGCGGTTTTTCTCGTCGTGCGGCCCCGGGTCAATATCTGATGGCCCGTTTGTTCGCGCGTTGCCAGAAGCTTGCGCCGTGCCTCATGGGCTTCGATCATCGGGCGGACGTCAGACAAGCGCACTTCCCCAACATGGGAAGCGAGGCCAAGACGGAATATGCGTCCCAGATTGTTCACCGCTTCGCGCGTTTCCGCCTGTCGCATGCCGAACAGAGCGGCCCGGCCAACGTCGGCCGCGCGCGGAACGATCTCCCTGCTGTCCTTGCCGCTCAATAGATCGAGATCTTCGCGGTATCGTTCCGATCGGTGCTGCCATTGCTCCCGCAGCGCCTCGATACCGACCTTCTGCTTGGGAGGGCGGGTCGCATAGAAGGAGGCCTGGCGTCCGGCCTGCCCGGTCAGCCCCTCTTCCCGCGCATGGGCATCGATCTGTTCGGCACGCCTGGAAAATGCCTTCACCAGATCCTGCGGAACACCCCTGATTTCGAAGAGGCCGTTGCGAGGATCATGGTCGATCTCATAACCCAGCTCCCGAAGGCCATGGGCTAGGTCGTTGCGATACACCTGTCCCGCGGTCATTTGCTCCGCAAACATGGCGCGAGTTTCCAGACTTGCCATGTGCGCCTCGCCCTCCCTGCCAGTGATGTTCATGACAACCACATGGGTGTGGAGATGGGGGTCGAGTTCCCGGCTGGCATGTTCGGTGAAGCGAGCAAAAATCAGCCGGCCGGTCGTCTCATAGACAATCTCGCCGGCGACGCGGCGCCGCAGGGCGGCATGTTCTTCCAGATAGTCCAACGCTGTCCCGACCGCCTTTTCATGTGCAGCCAGTATCCGCTCGTCTCCCGCGACCAGCGCCATGATGGAAACCGACTTGGGCGCGTTGACCGCGAAATCCCAACCGGGATGATGCTCGATCTCCCCATCCTTGTGGTGCCTTCCAAGCTGCTGCTCCCTAACCCAGCCGGAGAGCAGTTGCTCGAATATCTCGGGATCGACCTTTCCTTCGAGGCCAAGGTCACGCGCAATTTCCCCTCCCCATTCGGAATGCTCATCGGGACCCTTCTTGTAATAATCGCCGAGCGCATAATAGCGGACGACATTGCCGGGTTTGCCATATAGGCGGACGGGATTGATCATGCCGGCCTTGCCTGTTCGCGGGGGCCATCGGCGCGGCCATGCTGGACGAGGTTCGACTGAATGCTGCCCTGGCGCGCAGCCAGCAAGGTCCAGGCATCGCGCGGCGGGATCGGCAATTTACCCTGCTCCGCGCCGAGAATGGCATCGACCTGCGCCGCCTCACTCTCGACCGCAGGCGACCCATCCACGCTCGGCGCACCGGTGGCAGAAGCACTGGAGCCCTGCCCCTCCTTAGCGGGAGGACGCAGATCATCACCCTGCCCCCTTTCACGCTCGAGCGCCTCTCGCACCCGTGCCTCGGCCTTGGCCAGTTTGACCAATTCGTCCGCCTTACTGAGCCGCTCCGGCGGACCCACACGTTCGACAAATGCAGGTTCGTCCGAGGAGACGACATTGTACCGGTCCGCGAACTTGACGACCGGAAGGTTACGCCCGAACCGGAGGAAACCGGAAAGATTGGGAAGGTTCGTGACCTCGGTGTGCATGACAAGCGGCCGGGTCACCTGTATCCGGGAGAGATTGACGCCGTCCCGCATGTCGTTGACGCCATAGCTCATGCCTTCATTGGCTTCGACCTGTTCGACCTGACCCAGATTTTCGGAAACATGCTTGGCGGTCGGGGTGTCATTGGCGCGCAGCGCCACCCAGGTCGAGCAATAGCCGGTGATGGCGGCAGCATCCTGAATGCCATAGGTGGCCTCAAGCTGCGGGTAACTCTGATAACCCAATATGCCGCAGCCACCATATTTGCGCGCCCGCGCGAGGAAGTCGCTCAGGGAGGGCAGCTTCTGGAGCGTTGGAAGTTCATCGATGACGCAATAGAGGCGCCGGTCCCGATCCGGCATGAGACTCATGATGGCGCTGATGGCGATGTCGAGCCAGACCGTGATCAGGGGACGCAGCGAGGGAAGCTGGTCCGCCTTCACGGTGATGAACAGCCAGCTTCCCGGTTCCCCTTTTTCCACCCAGTCGCGGATCGAGAAACCATCCTCCGTGTCATCGAGATAGGAAAAGCTGCGCATGACCGAGGCCAGTTCCGCCTGGATGCCGGCCGAGGTCCGGTCCCCTTCCATGCTGAGAAAAGCGGCAGCATCGGTGCCGGCGGCGAACGCCACGAGATCCTTGAGCTTGGACCGGAGCAACCGGTCAAGGAGCAGAGAGACATAGGTATGCTTCTGCCGGGCGAGCTTTCGCAGGACTGCCACCAGAGTCCCTCTCGCCGCCTTCGCCCAGAAGGGATCACCCCCCTTATCCGGGATCGTGGACTCAGCGATCTGGTCATAATGATAGTCGCGCGGGACATCGACCCAAGGGGACCATCGCGCGGTCCGCTGGTCGAGGGGATTGAGCAGCGTATCATATTTGGGGCGGTAGAATTTCTCGACGAAGGTGCCTGCGGTATCATAGACGATCGCCCGTCGACCCGATGTGCGAATGCCCTCCAGCATCTTGACGATGAGATTGGTCTTGCCGGTGCCGGGCGCTCCGCAGAGGAGGATATGCTCGGGCTCGAAAGCCTCCGGCACCGGGACTCCCCCGATCGTGAGCGGCCCCTTCTTCTGCCAGAGAAGCGCCCGCTTCAACTGTCTGACGGTGCCGAAGCGGGCGCCGCGCAGGAATTGATTGGAGCCAAGGCCGCGTCCCGTGCGGGTGAAATAGAACCAGGCCCAAAGCAGCATGGCGAGGGCGAAGACACCCGACAGAGCAGCCCCGTGCAGGAGGTAGCTTTCGAAGGCCGCGAGGGTCTTGTGGGCCAGCCGGGAGTCGAGCAGCGCCTTGGGCGTGGTCCAATATTGCTGGCCCGTTGGTGTCCTGAACAGGATCGGCGTGACATTGCCGGGAACCGCGTCTCTCATGAAGGTCGCCTGGCCGATCTTCACCAGCACGAAACGCTCATAGTCGGAGGATTTTTCGAGCGCATACCAGACGATACCGCCGATCCAGATCACGAGACCGGCAAGGCAAGTCTGGTAGAAGACCTGGGTGGTCATGCGGACATTGTGAACGATGGCCTGTCCACCCCTCGTCCAACTGCCCAGCGTGTCGTTGCGGAAGATGCTCATGAACGTCCCTCCTCAGACAGAAGGCCCCGCTCATCGAGCAATTGGCGGGCATAGCCTTGCCCCTTTTCCAAGGCCTGCGGCGCTCGTTCGCCGACCGCGGTCACGAGGATCGCGAACGTCTGGATTACCACCGCGAGGATCTCGTCTTTCGACGAGTAAATATAGGCGCGATCAGGATCGGCGGCCCTGGTCAGGACTGACCGGATGAATGCGGAAAGACTGAGATCGGCCCCATTGGCGCGCCGAAGGAGGCGCCGATGGAGGGCGTCGTCGAGACGAAAAGTAACTGTGACCATGCAGAAGCTCCGATGATACGGAGCCCCTACCGGGGAGGTGAAGCACAGCTTTTATAGTTGAAATGAAGGGATTTTTCAACACCCCGAGGACGGCGCGTTCAAAATGTCAGGATACGGAAAAATAATACGGATCATACCGCATCATTTCAGTATCTTATCAAGAAAATGCGATGGCCCGGTCATACCGGTATGACGATCTGCGGTGCATCGGTAATACCCGTATGACGCCCGCAAAGCCGCAGAAATGCTGGGCAAACGCCACGCAGCACCCGTGCGTGGGGTGCATTACAAACGGCCAGCGGTCGTGCGTCCTTTCTTCGCAGCGCGCTTGCCCGCTGCGTTGCCTCGTGCCGGAAGGCGCGGGGCTCCCCCGCAGGGGGTCTTGTTCTTCCCGGCGGCACGCCGGGCAGCAACTCTTTCCTCGCCTGTGCGCGAGACCTGGATTGCAATCATGATGTTCTCCATCGATAATGAGGGTTGGCGGGCAGACCATCCGATGAGGAAGATGATCATGCCCAAATTGACTGACCGGGAACGCCTTGCGGGCCTTGAGGCGCAACAGAAGAAGATCGCGCAGGATATCCTGGACACCCGCCGCACCCTGCGCGGCAAATATGCCGCCATGCTTGCCGATATGGAGATCGAGCGACTGTCGGAACGGGAGTGCCGCGAAATCCTTGTCCATGCGATCCGGGCGGGTGGCACGGCCTCGATCGCTGCTCTTAAAAGCCTCTCTGCGACACATCGCGCCGAACCCGACAAGCGCCCGTAGGGCGTCCCTGCGACGAGCACGGCGGAGCCGCGCGCAGGAGGCCCGCGCCGCATGGCGCGGCCTCGTCGACCGACGGGACCGGCGCTATCGCGGCGGTCCTTGAGGGCGACGAAAGGGTGGTGGAAAGGAAAAGAGCGGGACCGATCCGGGAGAAACCCGAACCGGTCCCGCTGTCCTTGGCGGGTTCAGTCGACCCAATGCGCAGGCCCTCCATAAAGGGTGAGCAGGATGGGATCGACGCCTATCGAGCGCATCACTCGTACAAGTTGCGCCTGGACCCCGCTACCCTCCGCAATGACGGCCTCGACCGGTCGCAGCCGGGCGATCTGGTCGTTGCGCACGAACCCCGCCCGATTGCCCCAGCGCCCCTTGTCGATGCCCAGCCTCACCACCGGTGTCCCGGTCCGGGCGGCCCAGGCTTCGGCGATGGCGTCCCCTCCGCATTTCTGCGCCGTGGTCAACAACACCATCGTCGGGCGCACCGCCTTGATCCGATCGAGGGCTTTCCAGATCGGCGTATAATCGGACCATTGGCTGCCACCGGAAAAGGCCACCAACGGGCCGTCGGGGTGATGCTGCCCAATCCGGCGTTGACGGCGCGCGGCGAGATAATCGGTGCCGTTGATGACGCTCGCGGTGCGCTTGGAGGATATCAGCGTGGCCTTTGGTGCTGACCAGGGCTTCCCGGTCTCATTGTGGAAGATGTCTGCCGCATGATCGCGCATGCAGGCCATTGCGTCGGATGCTTCGTCGAGAAAGGCGAGCAGTTCGTGCACCCGTTCCAGTTCGACGCTGTGGATCTCGCTGCCATCGGCGCGGCGGAGCAGGTCCTGCATGTCGCGCGTCGCCTTGTCCGCCTGGGCTGCCCACTGATCGGCTGCGCGGTGGAAGCTGTAGACCATCCCCCATGCGATGGTCCCCGCTGCGCTTTGCAGCCGGCTGTCCCGCAGCACGTCGAAAAGGGTCGTGACGATCAGTTCGATGGCGAGTTGGACCTGTGCCGGGTCGGGCATCTCGCAGGGCATTTCATCCTCGCCCTTCCCGATCCGCACCCCATCCAGATCTGATGCGAAGGCGGCGAGGAAGCTCTCGCTTGTCGAGTTGTCGTCGGCGGCGATGTGCGCCACGATCTCGGAGAAGGAGCGGATGGAACGGTTGGTCTTGGTCATGGGAACCTCCTTGTACTGAACCAAAAGAGGCTTTCCCTCGACACGGGCTTGCGCCGGCGGGGTCAAGGATCGTGGCGCAGCCACGACCGCGAAGCGGCGATGGGGGTCACGATTTTTTCTGGCGCGCGCCAGGCCTGACAGGGAGTGCCGCCGCCCGCCCGCCAGGAAAAATGGTGGGGCCCCGTCGTCCTTGAGGCCGCCGGTGTTCCCCGTGTAAACTTAACCCCGATGTTGAGAGAAGAGAGGAGGCTCGAGAATCGGGGGCTCGATGCCCCCGATTCTCGAATGGGTGCCTCTGGACGAAACCTCAAAAGGCGCGGGGCAGGCTCGATGCCTGCCTCGGGTCTTCGTCAAGCCTTGCGGCGGGCACCGACCTCGCCATCGGGCGGGATGTAAGCGGCGAAAGGATCGCCATCATTCAGATGACCGAAGGGGGTCATGATATAATCGCCGCGGTCCCTCCCGACTGCGCAGATCACGTAGCGCGGTTCACCCGTGGCGGCATCAGTGCATTCGAGCAGGGCAAGATTTCCATCGGCAGCTGCGCGCAGCAGCGTTTGGAAATTGCGGCGATAAGAATCTGGAATAGCCATGAACAACTCCCATGGAAAAGGGGACGGTCGCACCCGCGCCGTCCCCGATGATGTCTTATAAGGGCTACAATCAGCTGCGCCGCCTACGCCAACTGGCCTTCGGACGACCGACGTCTGCGGCGGGGGCCTGGTCCGCCTTGCGGAAGGCATGGATCGGAACGCTGGCCTTGCGCAGCGCCTGGTAGAGATTGGCCTGGATGCCGGACCCTTCGCCCAGCACGGCTTCGACCGGCTGCAATTCGACCATCTTGCGGTTCCGGGCGAAGGGCGCTTTACGCCCCGCTCCCGGCAAGGTGTAGGCGACAAGCGGAACCTGGCGGTCCCCCGCCCATGCCGCGACGATGGCATCGAACCCCTTCCGTTGGGCGGTCGTCACCAGCATCATATGCGGTATGCGTTCGAGAATGAGGTCGAGACGCTCCCAGATTGGTTGCCAGTCATGCCAGACGGCATGGCCCGAGGCGATCACGATCGGTCCCGTTGGCAGATAGCGCTCGCGGGCGGCGAGATCGCGAGCGCGCAGATAGTCCTGCACGGCGACCTGGGTTGCGCTCGATGCTTGCAGCGCGCGAGCCGAACGGGTCTTGCTACCCTTTGAAGGGGACCAGGGCCAGCCGGACTGGGCGCGATACATTTCGGCCGCATAGTCGCGCATACACTCGACCGCCTCGCGCTGTTCGGTGGTGGACTGGCAGAGGAGCTGCTTATCCTCCAGTTGCTGATTATAGACCTCGGAAAGGTCGGGCCTGTTCGCCATGTCGCGCAGTTCATCGGCAAGCGCATCCTCACGCCGTTCCAGCTTGTTAGCCACGAAGTGGAAGGAGTTGACGAAGCCCCAAGCGATCTCCGCGGCGAGCGGTTCAAGCCGCGTATCGGCGAGGAGGTCGAAGATGGTGGCGATCACCGCCCCGCACTCAGCCTGCGCCGCGAGCGGCTCGGGCATATCATGATCACCCGGTTCTTCGCCCGGCTCAACGATGGTGAGGGGTATGGGATCACCGAAGGCGCGCTGGAAATCGGAGCTGGCGGTGATCGCGGCATAGAGGCTCTTCAGGTCAGCGAGGCTGTCCACGCTGCGGGGATGAATGTCCGTCATGGGATATCTCCTCATGGGATGGGCAAAGAAAAAGGGCTGGAGAAGCAGCGCTTCCCCAGCCCGATTGCTGCGATGATCGAACCCTCAGTTGCGGAAATCGTCATCGAAATCGGCACCGGCGCCGGCTAGCTGGCCGCCCAGTTCCGCAGTGCTTGCGCCGAAGCCACCTTCGCCGCCCGGTTGATAGTCGGAACCGCCGCCGCCCATGCTGTCGTAATTGGCGGTGCCAAAGCCCGAACCGCCGAAGTCGGACCGGAGCGTGTCGCGCCGCCAGGCGATGGAGTAGCCTCCATTCTCGATCGGGAACAGCGCAATCGCCAGCGGTTCGGGGAGGCTCGGATCATCGATATTGCCGGCGAGGAAGACTTCTCCGGACCTTTTCGCGGTTGCCTCCCACAGCGCGCCCACCTGCACCCACCGCCGCGCGACGTTGAGGGCGATGACTTCATAGACGGGCGCCCTGGGGTTCATGCTATCGACCTTGCGCAGGCCGATCCGGGGGAGATCGATCGTGCGGGTGGCGAGACGGCCTTCGAGACGACCATTGACGAGATGAACTTCACCGATATTCATTGACTTGACCTTTCATTCTATCGCTCGAAACCCATTCCCGGCGACAAAAATCTCAGATCCCTCTCTTCTCTGGTCCCCGACCGTAGGGCCTGACGCATCCCTCTCGGCTCTGGCGTACGCCACCAAGCAACCGCTTCCCCCTTTTCGCGCATGTGCTGAACGCCCGACAATCTCGCGACCGCGATACCCTCTGGCCCAGCGCGGCAGGGATGACCGCCCGCCAGGGCCGAGACCCGCGCAGCGGGGCTCGGGGCGAAGCCCGTCAGCCCGGCGTCCGCGGAACGCGGGCGGCCGCCCATCCCCCTTACAAGCTACAAGACCAACTCCTGCACGGCTCCACGCAACGCGGACATAAGCCGCCGGCCATGCGCAAAGGAGAATGAGGGGCCATTTCTTCGCGATCGGCGCATAAAGTCGATTTCGAAATCATCCGGGTTTCGATCTCCATCGCGGCATGAGAGCATCGATATTCGCTGCCAAGCACTCGGACATCCCGTCAGCTGTGGTCATAGGTTGGCCAAGCCGATGATGGCGGTTCGTCGCGGTCAAATAGAACCCAGGACGCGTCGCCCTGAAAGGCGGCCTCAAGGATCGTCCAGAGTTCGCGTGACACACCAAGCGGCGGTTCGACTTCACCCAAAACCACGCAAGTGTGAACGAAAAAGCCGTAGAGATGAGGCTCGATCACCAGCGCGCCGTGGTCGACCACGACCCGGCCGCCTTCATTGCGGGGGGCATTCAAGATGAGTTGATCGATGGCGTTCCGCTCGGCCTTGGGCAGGTGGGCGGTAGAAACGACATAAAGTGCCGACAGACGCATAAGTACCCCTTCGAAACAGATTTCAGGCGGGCTTGTCGAGCGTGACGGAGAGGCTGTCGCGCGTCGCAGTCAGCGCGAGAGTTCGCCCCTTCGGATGCAACCACTGGACCTTGCGTTCAACCGCATCGCGAATTTGCTCTATCAGTGCGGCTTCCTCGCCAAGCAGAAGCGCATTGGCGAGATCGCGTGCGTCGCGCTCAAAAAATTGGCTCTGGGTTTTCCAACTATCGCTGTTGGCATCGTCGGACGCGCAGAAAATGCAGCTCTTCATCCACCAGGCAAGCAGGGACGGCGCTATCTTTGCCTTGGCATCGAATAAGATGATGGCTTCATCCAGTTCAGTTCCACCATTGCCGCAGACGAGCATCTCCAGTGGATAGCTGAGATGGTTTCTTCGTGCTTCCGGCAAAGTAGATTCGGCAATAACAAGGTCGAGGTGGATTGAATCGACGGGTCCGGAAGCGAACGCAGCATCGAGGGGATCGTCTCCATAGACCGCCTTCTCGCCATTCCGTTCGATCGAGAATGTAATCTTGTCCAGTCGGGGGAGCCGGTCATACCAGCTATAGCCAGCAAATTGTTCCTCGGCGCATACCACTTCACCGCCCATTCGCGCGGCATCTTGCAGTATCGGGGCTGCGCCTTGCTCTATATCCACATCGAACCGGGGCACGATGATCATCGTTGCTGAACGCACAGGGCCACCGCATTCTCGACCCTGGCTGTCAGCAGTGATGGGCATCCACGCTTCGAGCCATGGAGCCGCCTCAGCCAGGGTCACGCCCAATTGCTCAGCACGTTTCCAGCGCTTGAAGGAAAGACGATGGTTGGACTGCTGCGCAATGACACGATAGATGCCGGTTTCCGCCTCGAGCCGAAGCGTGGCAAGGGCGTCATTCTCTACCATCTCCTTTCGGGCCGGCAAAACGAGTTGCAGGTCCGGCGCATCGACGATGTCGATCTTGACGTGCCAACGGTCGAAGGTTCCGATCTCCAACACGGACGGCATTAGGCATGGCGCGGTGACACCATGAAAATTGAACCGGGGTGCGTCATTGGGATCATAACCGGCGGCCGAAAATATCCCGATCCTGCATCCCCGGCATTCTTCGATCCGAATAGCGCCGGCCAGAAAATCTTCTCTGGGCAACTCAGTTCCGTTAAAGATGACAGGGAGCGGGAAATAGCGCGATGCTTCGCGAACGGAATCCGGTAAGCGCTCGATCCACTGTTCAGGGAGCGTGATCTCAAGCTGAGTGCCGGCAGTTCGGGAAGAACACTCCACGGCAAGAGCCATGTCGCCCTCCCAGGCGTTTTCGGGAATTTCGACCTCCCAGCCCTGCCCCGCAGCGCGCGACCAGGATCTGATGATGACGTGGTGACCGGCAAGACTGAAAACACCCATGCCAGCGGGATCCTCGCGTCGCGCGATGTCCTTGTCCCAGCCGGAATAGCCCAATGTCACAAGGGCCGACGGATCATCGATGCCGGAACCGTCATCGGAGAAGATCAGTTTCTGGACCCCATCGATGTCGGTCACATCGATGTCGATCCGGCTCGCGCCTGCGCGGCGGGAATTCTGTAACAGTTCATGAAGGACGTCATGAATTGTGCCGTTGAACAGGCGCGAGACGCGGGTGATCAGCGACTGACCGACGGACGGCTGAATGCTGGCTGGAAGCGACATATCGTTATGCTCCGTGGGATGGAGGTCCATTCCTCCGATCCATCCTTCAGTCCCCCTCCTTCCTCCCTATTGCGGGCCTGCGGGTTCCGGTGGCACGCATGGCGTGAGCAGCTCTATTGGGTCCGACTCTTTCGATATTCGATGTGGATTTTCAGCATCCGACCAGTCGATATTGTCGATCACCCAGCCCGGCACAAAATCCCAATCAAAGCAGAGCGGATAGGTCGCGCTGACTTCCTGCCAGGCTTTCTCGACAGCGCTCGTCCAACCCACGACAATCAGGCGCAATGCAGCGGTCCCGACGGTCTCGAAACTGCGCGCAATAGCCGCAGCCAAAAGCTTTGCGGCCTGATCGCCACTGGTCTGGTCCCGCAAAGCGAGCACGGCTTCCCAGAGGCACGCCGCAGTTTCGAGACTGAACTCTTCACTCTGGTTCATATGCTGATCCTTTCATGTGAAGCTCAGGCCGCGTTTTGGGCGCAGCCCTGGTAAAGTCCGAGATCGCATGCCATCAGCGCATCGACAGCCGGCTCGAGCCGATCGAATGCATTGGCGAGGTCAATAATCGGAACGCAATGGCAGGCATCGCCTGTCCCATGATCGCCGCGATAATGGATCGGCAGCATATCGGCAGTCATTTCGGGAAAAACCGCTCGAACAACCAGCGTTTCGACCCGGCGGGCCACGAGACCGACGCGACGAGCCAGATAGGACCGTTCAGGTTCCCGCATGGGAAAATAGCGATCGGGCGCGATCAGCGGTGCTAGGCGTACACATTGAAGCCGGCCCCCAATATGGGGACCAAGGATCGAGGGAAGCATGGCCTGTCGGCCCGCTGCAAGTGCCGTCCAGGGTACCAACGCGCGATATTCGAACAGCAGCGCCGCGCCCGGAAGCCGGACGCGCGTAACGATAATGTCCATGTTAGACCTCCGATGAAAGGGGGGCACGCCACGAATGACTGAAAAGAACGGATCGATCAGATTATCGTCGATCGCCGGCAAAGGTCGCCGTTGCCGTCAGGCGCATCAGATATTATTCTCGGCGCATGCCGGACTCGGCGTCGATGGCGATCGTGCCCGACCCGGCCATGCTCCAGGATTTCAACCACCCTCTGGATCGACACGGATCGGGGAGGATTTATGCGCGAACTCGACGAAGAAGAACGTGAGATACTCCGCATGTTGGACAGCGGAATTTCCACCCCGGACCTGATCACGATTGTCCGTGATCTTGGCGATGTGCTGCGGCAGCAAGGCTATGTGATCCAGGCCAATGTGGCCGAACTTGCCGCCGACCGCCTGATCTATCTCCAGGCACGCCTGAAGGCACTGACGGCAGGACCACTCCCCTACCAGTCATGAACGGGCAGTTCCGGGAGGACCGGACCGTCGCAGTCGAAATGCAGCAGACCAATGCCCCGGCTGCGTGCCAGGCGGATGGCAGCCATAAGATCCTCGGGAAGCGAAAATTCCCGCGCAGGATCGAACTGCCGCGTCGCGACGAACCAGCCACGCGCGTTGCGCGCAACGGTGATCGGCGCCTCATGCGCATGGCCATTGGTCCAGCTATCGAGCATCGCCGCTGTGGCCATAGAGAGATGAGTGGTGGCAAGGACGCAGTAACGCCCGATTTCCGCCCCTGGCAGCGCTGGGAATTCGCCGTTCGAACTTCGCAGCTCTGGATGGGTTCCGGTTGAGGATGGAGAAGCTGACAATAAGGATGCCAGCCCGCGTGAGGAACGGGACATGGGAATTGCTCCGGATTTGAAGGGTCCGACACAGAGGTAGACGGCGGGACCGATCGCGGGAGATCGATCCATACTTCTCAGACCTGCCTGGCAACAGCGCGTCGCCGCAAATCAGGGATCAGCGCGTTATCATAGACGCTCTCGCCCGAGCGTTCGAGCGCATGCTGTTCGGCACGATACCAGTTCGGCGCGTCGATCGTGTAGAGCTCCATCCCATATTGCTCGTCGCCGCTCAGGAACTGGACTTCGACAATGAAGGTCTGGATTTGAGGGGAAGCGCCCATGGCGGTATCCTTTCGCAAGAGAAATTGCGGCCCCGGCGGGCGCCGGAGCCGAAGCGGATCGAAAAAGCGGATTTACGTCGGGCGCTCAGTGCGCCTTTTCGAGGAGCTTGCGCCCCTTGGCCTCGAGGTCGAGGCGATTGTCCTGATTGGATTTCGTCCGCGCGTGGGCGGTGATGCCCTGGACGAAATCGAAGAGACTGGCGGGCGGATGGCCTTCCTCGGCCAGCACCGTGGAAATGATCTTGCCGGTTTCGGCCTTCGAAAAACCCTGCTTACGCAGGAACGTTTCGCGATCCTCGTCGGTGCGCGCCACGATCCGCTCGCGCGCGGTGCGAATGCCATCGATAAAGCTTCGAGGGGAGGAATCCGCGAAATTTTCAAGCGCCGGCGCAGTTTCATGGGCGAAGCGATTGGCCGCGAATTTGGAGTGCCGGATCGAGATTTCCTCGAAATTCTCCGCGCCCCAAATGTTCCTGTTCATGCATACCGCGCGGAGGTAAAACGTCGCCATGCCAAGGGTTTTGGAGCCGACCTCCGAATTCCAGCAATAAAATCCCCGGAAAAAGAGATCTGGATCGCCATTGGCAAGACGGCCCGCCTCAATCGGATGGGTGTCGTCAACCAGGAACAGGAAGACATCGCGATCGGACGCATAGAGGGTCGTCGTGTCGCGGGTCACATCGACATAGGGGTTATAGTGCATGCTGCCCCAATCAAGTACGCCTGGAACTTTCCAACGCGTATCACCGACACCATTACCCGCGATCTTCATCACCGCGGAGACCAATTCATAATCCCAGATACGGCCGTAATCCGGCCCGGTAACGGCCCGAAGTTCCGTGCGCCCCTCTTCGGTCTGGAGCAGCTTCACCTGTTCACCGCGATGAGCGAGCAGGCCGTGCTGGAGATTGATGCCCGCTAGGGCCGCCGGCAGTGAGCGGAGATAGGAAGCCGGCGCGCCGACCAGGCTCGAAAGCTGGCCAAAAGACCAGTTGGTGGGCGCAACAGGGCGATCGTCACCGGGAACGAAAAGGCTGAGGCGCTCGGCATCTTCGGACCGCGCCTCGACCCGAACCGCCCTGCTTTCGACGATCCGGGTCGTGGCGCGATCGGCGCGGGCGCGGACGCTGTCATAAAGGTCGGTCAACGAGAGGAACTTCTCGTCATCGGGTCGCGAATACCATTCGGAGGAAACCCGGCCGATATTGCGGCCCCGTGAGATATCGACGCGATAGGCACCGCCAACTGGCGATGCATCACTGTGCTGGACGAGATTGGACATGGGATGATCTCCTCATTCGAGTTGGACCTCGGGCGCATCCACACCCGGTCCGCATCCATCCCACCCTCTTCCCTCCCGTTCCTGTCTCGCTGCCCGGCCTGCCCGGCCTTACAGTCCGCCCGGTTGCTCGGGCATGCTGATCGCATCGGCTTGACACTGATCGGTCGGGAGCCATTCATACAGGAGATGGGCATCAGGTTCATGTTCAGAGCCAATTGCGATGCGGATAAGCCTGCCATCGCAGGCAAAGGCGCCGGCGCGAGGGAAGTCCATGAAAGTGCGGCCTTCGAACACGAAATCTCGCGATCTGATGGCTGTGACGGTCCGCGTCGTGCCGAGCGCCCGATGCCCCTTTGGGCCGTACAGAAGCGTCATGCGATCACCGACCTTGAGTTGCTTGCGAAAGGCGGCAAGCGAGATGCGGCTGACAACGGGATTGGCAGCACCACGCCGGGCAGACAGGGCCGCCCAATAGGCCCTGCCGATCCTGATATCGGTATAGAAGGCGCAACTCATAAAGTCCTGAAGGAGGTTGGAACGGGTGAAGCCGAAGCGCTCGACCTGATCACGGATCATCACGATGAAAGCATGACGCGCTGGTGGGTCGGTGAGGTCCGCCGGCGCATCGAGCAACTCAACGATGATCTTGCGACCGCCGGTGAAGACCTGGCTGCTCACCGAGAAGCGGGCGCCTGCAATCAGCCCCAACAGATGCTGCTCGATACGATGACACAGCGCCGGCAGCGCTTCACCCTGCCGGTAGAGATCGCCCTCATAATGGAAATTGCCCCGGCTGTCGGGTTCTGTCTGACTGTAGGAAAGGATCGGCGCAGGGAGGATGTTTGGCGCTACGGACATGGACGCTTCCTTTTGCGGATTGAGGGGACGGACAGGCGGATGCGCAAACCCTTGCGACACGCGCGCCGCACAATGTCGCCACACCCACTTCCCTCCTCAGGCGAGGTTCCCCGATGCTGACTCGTGAGATTGCCAGAGGAGGCACGTCGGGTCGGTGCCAATATTCAGGCGAGGAGCGCAGGATCGATAGCTTCATCCTCCGCGAAGTCGGTCGTCCAGATTATGGCATCGACAAAAGCCATCCCACACTCGATGACTTCGACTTCAGAAAGAAGGATGATTTCGCCCTCGGCATTCTCAATGAGACAGAAGGGTTCACCATTTCCACGGGAGCGAACCATCGCCCGCTGCTGCATATGGGGAATGATCATGATCAGATTTTCCTTAGTAGCATCCAGATAGGATGCTCTTCCTTCTGGGCTGTTGCACCGTTCGACTTGGGATGATCAATTGCGACGGATATTACCTCACCCTATCGCCTTTCCTTTGACTCATTGAACTTAACGCGGCATGGTTTTACCGTTTCGCAACTGATCCGACTCCAGGGTCAATCCATTCTCAATATTCCAGGAAATGTCCTCATGGCCGACACCCAACAGCCCGACTACACGACTTTGACGGTTCAACTGCTGAGCGCTTTTGTTTCGAAGAACAGCGTCTCCAGCGATGAACTTGCTGGTCTCATCCATGCGACCCGGACGGCCTTGATGACTGATACAGCGCCTGTCGTCGAGGACGCGCCCCAATATGTTCCGGCTGTCAGCATTCGCAAAAGCCTTGCATCCCGCGAGCATATCATCAGCCTGATCGACGGACGTCCATACAAGACCCTCAAGCGGCATCTCGCGAGCCATGGTCTGACGCCGGACGAATATCGTGCCCGCTATGGTCTGCCCCAAAGCTATCCGCTCGTTGCACCGAGCTATTCCGATCAGCGCCGTGAAGTCGCGAACAAGCTGGGCCTGGGCCGGCTCCCCGCCACTGCCAAGGTGGCGGAGGCCGCACCGGCTGCAAAGGCAGCGGCGCCAGCTTCCAAGCCCGCCACCAGCAAGAAGGCAGACACCAAGGCCGCCGCCGCGCCCGCGAAGAATAATGCCACTGCCGAACCCGCCAAGACACCGGCAGTTGTGACAGTCAGCGATAAGGTTCCGGCCAAGGCAGCGCCGAAGGTGGTAGCGCCTTCGACTTCCAGCAAGGCTCCCGCCAAGACATCGAAGCCCAAGGCGCAAGCGAAGCCCGCAAAGGCGGCTCCTGAAAAGGCGGCAAAACCAGAGGTGAAGGCGAAGGCGAGCCCGGCCGCCGCGAAGACTGGCAAGAAGCTGGTTGCCGCCAAAGCAGTCCCTGATGCCAAGGCGACGACGCCTGCGGCGGACACAACCAAGTCGGCACCCAAAGCTGCGCGCAAAAAGCTTGGCATCAAGATTCCCTCGGACGAGCCGACATCATCGGCGAGCGGCGAACCGGCGGCAGCAGTAACCGAAACCGCATGAGGCTGAATGCCGCCTTCGGCTGTTTCAACGGGTCGAAGGCGGCATGATCGGGATGAAATCCGAGCGGCGGCTGTCAGGATCGTTCAACGATAATAGCGTTGAGGATTGTTTCCGCCTTCTCGGGTGGCAGAAATAATCTCGTCTTATACTGGATGATTTCACTGAACGCGCCGCGCGCCTTCAGCCATTCCCTGTCATGAGGCTGGAAGTCCCGTATCTCTATTCTGCGACTGCCGTTGACGATCGACGATATCAGTCTCGCCCCGCCAAGGCCGGGGACAAAAGCCCCCTCTCCATTTTGCGCCGCGGCAATCAATTCTTCAGCGCTCAGCTTCATGGCCCGTTCAAGCCCAAACGCCGATTGCAACTTGTCGAGGGCCGATGGCCTGATGATACGGCCCAGCACCGATAATCCCGTGCCATCGTCGATCCGCCAGACACGAACGTCGTCTTGCGGCAATTTGTGCCATACAGGTAACAGCAGACCGGTAGCGACGCTGATGGTTTCCACGTCGAGCCGTGCCTCGGTCTCAGCGACTTCAGCATCCCAGAGGTCCTTGAACGTCGGGCGGCTGATCACGGTCCAGTGGCTATGCCCAAGCGCTGCGATTTCCATGCGTGATGTACCGGTCGGCCGGACCAGCTGGCACATGGCAATGGGCCGCCCGTCCTCGTCCGTGATCGACCAGGATGGCACGCGCAAGGCGACGCGACCGGACCGACCGTTGCGCAGAAAGGCGATGTCGCGGGTCTCTTCCCAGAGATGCATGAGGCGGTTCCAACTGGTCGCGTGCGGACGCAAATGGAGTTCCAGGCGCATGAGCTTTGTTTCCGCGCCCGTCACCGGATCGGTCCGAAGGACCTGATCCGACAAGGTGACGATCTTCTCCGCACGGATCGTTTCGACGCCAAGATCCAAGGTGCCCGCCTCACGCGCAGCGTCCACGCGGGCCTGGATGAGGCCCATATATTCTTCGAAGATGGCGTTCTGGGTCGCGATCCGCAGAGCCAGGATGCGATTAAGCCAGCGCTGGATCGGCGGGAGCCGTTCGAGCAATGCGCCGCCATCGTCGACAAGCTTGAGACCGGTCATGTCCATGAAGTCGTTGAGGGTGACACTGGCGAGCTTTCCCGCGCCCAGCAGATGATACCATTGCGTCAGCGCTTCGCGCGCATAATCGCTTTCGAGATTGTCGGCCGGATCGAAGAGATTTTGTCCACCGGTCTGACGCTGGCCGCGCGTCAAAGCGCCCAGGCTGTCGAGGCGCCGGGCAATCGTGCTGATAAAACGCCGCTCGCCTTTGCAGTCGGTCGTCACCGGCCGGAACACCGGTGGAAACGCCTGGTTGGTACGGTGCGTGCGCCCCAGGCCCTGGATCGCAACGTCCGCGCGCCAGCCCGGTTCGAGCAGGAAATGAATGCGGCGCTTGTGCGCGCTCTTGCAGGCAAGATCGGCATGATAGGATCGGCCGGTCGACCCGGCGTCGCTGAAGACCAGGATCGACTTGATCCCATCCATGAAAGCCCGCGTTTCCGCAATATTGGCGCGGGCACTGCGGCGCTCGACCTTCTGGCGGCCATGGCTGTCGATGACTATGCGTCGTGAGCGGCCTGTTACCTCGGCGACCATATTGGTCCCGAAATGCGCGATCATGGCATCGAGCGCGGCGGGCACAGCCGGCAGGGAGCATAGTTCCTCGATCAGGGCTTCACGCGCCGCGATCGCCTCCTGGCAGTGAACCGGCCGCCCCTCGGAATCGGCCATAGGCTCCGATCGCATGCTGTCGTCGCTCGCGCGGAAGACCCGCATCTGGCGCGTGGGGAAGGCGGATGTGAGATAGTCGATAAGGATCTGAAGCGGTGACAAATCCAGATCCAGCGTAGCGCGTTCTTCCGCCGACAGGCCCGCAAGACGACGATCCAATATAGCTTCCGCAGTGGTGACGAGTTGGACGACGACCGCGTGCCCTGCGGCGATCTCGGCCTCGAACGCCTTGATCGCCGTGGGCATCTTCATGGAGATCAGCAGCTGCGAAAAGAAGCGTTGCTTGGCGCTCTCAAACCGGCTGAGCGCCGCCCCCTTGGCCTGGGCGTTGAGGGTCGCACCCGACATGCGGTCGACGATGTTGGAGGCTTCCAGGACTTTCTGGAGTCCGCGATGGACGATCGCCCAGCTATCCGCGTAAGCGTCGTAGATCGCAATCTGATCTGCGGTCAGCTTATGTTCGAGCGGCTCATATTCGACGCCGGCGAAACTCAATGCCCGGGCGGTATAATGCCCCATGGCTTTCAAGTCGCGGGCCACGATTTCCATGGCGGCAATGCCGCCGTCGTCCATGGCAGCCATGAAGGCATTGCGATCGGTAAAGGCGGTGCCCGGTCCCCACAGACCAAGCCGCGAGGCATAGCTCAGATTTTCAGGCTTGGTGGCGCCGGTCGCCGAGACATAGGCGATGCGTGCGCGGGGGAGCGCATTTTGGAGCCGGACGCCAGCCAGGCCCTGGTCCGAGCCCTTTGCGGTCCCGAAATCATTTTCGGTCCCGGCGGCATTGCCCATGGCGTGGGACTCATCGAACAGGATGACCCCCTCGAAATCCGATCCGGTCCATTGAAGGATCTGTTGCAGGCGGGTGGCGGTCTCATGGCGCGCGGAGCGCAACGTTGCATAGGTGAGGAAGAGAATGCCCGAAGCCATGCTGATCGGCTGCCCGATGGGGAAAGCGTCCAGGGGCTGGATATCGATGGGAAGGCCGCCAAGGGCGCTCCAGTCCCGGCGCGCATCCTCGAGCAGGGCTGCGCTCCGCGATATCCAGATGGCGCGGCGATTGCCCCTGTTCCACTGGTCGAGGATGCAGCCGGCACCCTCCCGGCCCTTGCCGACGCCCGTACCGTCGCCGATGAAATAGCCGGAGCGGTAGAACCGCCCCTGCGCATCCTCATGAAGCTGGTCGCCGGCGCTATTTGGGGTGAATGTGCCAGGCAGGTCCCTCGCAAAAGCTTCACCGGCGTGGATGATTGTTTCGAGCTGCGCCTCGGACAGCTGCGTCCGGGCGCTGCGCTGAAGCATCGGCCGCCAGTTCGGCGCGGGCGGCAGGACCGACGCCATGGCCATGGATTCGACAAGCTGGTCGGGATGCCGCGTTGCCCCCTCAATTGTCATCCGGGCAAGCCGCCAGGGCGTATAGAGCCCAACCGGCTCACCGGGCGGCACGGGCTCGTCCAGGATCTGATAATCTAAGGGTTCCGGATCATCCTTCTCGTCAGGCCATCGCGCCGGTGGAGCAAGGCGCGGCGATGCAAGCGCACTGAAAAGCGGCGACGGGGCAGCGCCGCGTGGCGGCCGAGGCCGGAATCTTGCCACGGGCGCGGATGGTTCAGGTAGTGAAGAGCCGTCCAGCCTTGGCGGCAGTGCCAGGACAGGGGCCAGCGCCGCGCGGATATCGGGCGCGCAATGACAGGTTGCAGACCCCGTCCAACCCTTGTCGAACAGGAGCAGGCGGACGGCGATGCTCGTCCCGTGTTTGGCATAGGGCGATCCCAATATCGTGATCTCGGCGCGGGGCGGCACTACCTCTGCCACCGAAGCATAAGCCGCCGCGCCGCTGCCATCGGCGGCAAAGGTTGAAGGCATGATCGCAACGCAGCGTCCACCTGGCGCCAGGCGCAATAGTGCCGAACGCAGATGGCGGGCGCCGCCATGTCGGTCCCGGCCCCTGCCCTCGCTGCGGCTGAAAGGCGGATTGATGAGGATGACGGAGGGACTGATGT
Organism: Sphingobium sp. SA916; assembly: GCF_002894065.1. NCBI lineage: Bacteria > Pseudomonadati > Pseudomonadota > Alphaproteobacteria > Sphingomonadales > Sphingobiaceae > Sphingobium > Sphingobium sp. SA916. The sequence continues at coordinate 16,709 of NZ_LXYF01000002.1, read as the reverse complement.
CCACCGGCAAATGGTCATGGATGAATTCAGCGTCATGGGTGGTGACTGCCTGCCCCATGACAAGCGCGAGCAGCGCGGCGCGGGCCGGATCGCGTTCGTTGAGCGTGATTTGCGCTGGTGCCGCCCCGCAATGGGCCAGCAGCATGCCTGTGCCGGCCGAAGGCTCCAGGAGGCGATCATCGGTGCCGATCCGGGCCGCCTGGTTGACGAGCCAGGAGAGGGCAAGCGGCGTGCTGAACTGCTGCATCGCCACCTGATGTTCGGACCGATAGCTGTGGGTCGGAAGCCGGTCCTGGAGGAACAGCAGATCGTCAAATCGCGCTTCAGCCGTCCGGCTTTCCGCTTCGCTGGCCCCGCTCTCGCGAAGGAAAAGGACCTGAGCGGCTTCGAGTGCGTCATAGGCGTCACGCATCGACCAGTCGCCCCATGCATCGCTGGTTCCAAAGCTTTGCGTCATCAGCCGCTTGAGCGTCTGACGGCTGGGCGGCCGGGAGGCCGCCAGCAATGCGGACACGGCTTGGGCAACGTCGAATAGCTGCCGGACCTTTTGAGGCACATCTGCATCGGGCGCCTCGACGGGCGCGAAGAGTGGAAGGGTCATGAAATTTTCCTGGCTGGGGACTGGTTCGGTCGGTCGGCATCCACCTGCGCCGGACATGCGACCGGACAGGGCGGATGCAAAAAGGGGCCGCAGCGCAAGGCGACAGCCCCAAGGATGATCAATGCAGGCTGTCAGGCTGCCTGGGCGATGTCGTCGTTCTCAGCCGGGGGCAGCACTTGCGCATCCGCGGCAATATCTTCACCGCTTGCGCCCGGTTCGATGTCGTCTTCATCCGGCTCAACCGGCGGGCTGAAGCGCATTGCGTCGGGCAGCCAGGCCAACGCCTTTTCCTTGAGGTCAGCCTCGATGATCAGCGCGCCGGAGAAAAGCTTTTCGGCCGACAAGGCGAGATCATGCTTTTTCGAGGCGCTGTAACGGCTGCTGAGTTCAATCCCGCCAATCCCCTCGAACTCCGACAGGATCGACGCCTTGCTGATCCGGTCGAAATAGTTGTTCGCGGTGGGCCGCCACCATGAAGCGACGTCGATTTCCAGTTTCTGACCCAGGTGATCGATAAAGTGACTCCCGGATTGACCAGCAGGAACGGCCTGCATCGTACGGGCAATCAACCAGCCGAACCAGGCGGCTCGGGCTTCCTCAGCAAGCGCGCAAAAGGCGTCATAGCGTTCCCGCTCATCGGTAGGTTCGGTCCAGCTGCGATCAAGGCTGGCGTCGCACTTCATCCACTCCTCGGCTGCCGATGTCCCACTCTTATAGTCGGTGAGCCGGGAAAAAGGCGCATTGGCACGCAACTCGGTGGCAAGATCACTGGTCCGATATTTCCGGGTCGCAGCGTCAGCCATATAGAAGGTGGCGAGATCGAGCGCGAAGCGGGGATCGCTGGCGACATGGATACGGAGCAGCTCGGCCTTCATCTCAGCCAGTTCCTCGGCCAGACGCTGGCTGATGCGAGGCTTGGCCGAAACCTCTTCATCCGATGCGGCCTCTTCCTCCGCATCCTCGCCGGATGGCTCTTCCTCCTCATCGACAGGCTCGGCCGACGGGGCGATGTAGAGCTGCTCATGGATGCGCGGCTGCCCGTCCTGCCCGATCACAACATAGGCCAGAGCGGAGGCCTTCTGTTCTTCGGTCAGAATCGGCGCGCGTTGCTGGATCGCCTCATATTCCGCATTCAGCCGATCATAACGTGCCTCGGCCTCTTCCTCGCTTTCGTCGGTGTCGGCGGGATTTTCGAAGCCTTCAAGTTCCGTTTCGATGTCGGCCAGACGCTGTTCCTGCTCCTGCGTCAGCGGCGGTTGCTCACCATCGACAGGCTTCAGACCCCAGGTGGCGCTATAAGCGATATGGGTGGTCGGCACGACGCGGATTTCTCCAAAGCCTTCCCGTTCCTGGATCGCCTCGGCGGCCTGCGCCAACTTGTCACTCGCAATTTGGCTGAGCAGATCGCCATCGATCCACATCTCGGTGGCGTTGTCGGTGAAGAGATCGCTGTCGATCCGGCCACCAGCGGCGAGATAGGCCTCGCGTCCGACGAGTAGGGCTTTGGGATCGCTGCCCCGATAGCTGCCCTGTGCCAGCTGACGCCGAATCTCGCTCACATTGGCGCGGTAATAGCCCTGGCCCAGCTCTTCGAAGACGTTCGCTTGGCGCGCGGGATCGGGGCTACTGCCATAAGCCATGGCCACCTCGATGCTGATTTCACCATCGCGCAGTGCGTCAAACACGCAGGGCGCCAGATCAGCGAGGCGAAGCCGGCCAAGCACGAAACGCTCGGTCAACCCGAACCGTTTGGCGATCTCGGCCGGCGTCTTGCCCTCGGTCTGGACGATATCCTGAAAGGCCTGGCAGGTGTCCGCAGGCGACATGCTTAACTTGAAGAAATTCTCTTCAAGGCTGGTCGCGATCGCATCCTTGGCTTCGCGAAGGACGAGGACGGGAACCTGATAATCCGCCGCGAAGATGCCCTTTTCGATCAGGCGATGGACTGCGTCGAGGCGTCGGCCGCCCGCAGCGATGCGGTAATGGCCCTTCTTGCGGGAGACGGGCAGGCCGATGAGATTCTGCCTTATGCCCTTGGCAGCGATATTGGCTTCGAGCTGAGCATCGGCGACGGGGTCGCTGGCCTTGCGGACGTTAGACGGCGATTTGGTAAGGTTCGCTGCGGGAACGAGTATAGGAAGCTGGTTCATGGAATAGTTCTCCTGGCGAGGGAACCTGACCATCAGGCCCCCTCTCGCCACCAGTACCTCCCCCACTTCCCTTCCATCTTGTGGACATCGTTCCAGTCGTTCATGCCCATGGGCGGCCAGATCGTCTATACCATTCGGCCAGGGTCTTGATAGGCGATAAGGGCTTTGGCCGCGCTCAATTGCCCGGCCCGATCATTGTCGGGAAGCAGGATGAGGCGCGTCACCCGAGAGGGCAGCGCGATATTATGGAGACGTTCGCTGCCCAGCGTTGCCCAGACGGGGATGTCGAGCAGGGCCATGGCCGAGATTGCAGTCTCGATGCCCTCTGCCAAGCCGAGCGTATCCGTCGCTGGAGCCAACATGACCGCCCCCTGTCGCGGTCCTCCTAGCATCTGCCGCGGATTGATCAGATCAGGTGCGAGACAGCCAGAATGCGGGTCGAGGAAAGTCCGGTGGACGGCAACGAAGCGGCTGCGGTCGTGCAGGGCTGTGATGATAGCCGGCCTGAATGTGCATGATTGTTCCCTGCCGAGGGGTGTTCGGGGATGGAACCGCAGGGAGCAGGGAGCCGCCTGGATTGCGCGGCTGCGGAGATAATTTTCCCCGATCGTTCCAGCGAGGGGCATGCTGGACTGCCAGAGATCATGCGCGCGCTGCAGATTCCAGGATGAGGGCCGCGACCGGGTCGGCGAAGGGATGGCTATCGATTGTAGGGTGCCGCGATCAATAGCCCGGACGATCCGCAGCACGTCTCTCGTGTCGCAGCCAGCGAATCATTTGAACAGAAGCGCTCTCTCGCCGACCCGCACGGATAGGCTGGGCGTATGGTCATCATGTGCGGGGCAGCGGCACATTCCACCTTGTGGTGTCCATATTCCACCCAGCTTCTCGACGATCCTGCGCCCTTGCGCGTCCAGCAGCGAAACCATCACAGGTCAGCCGGGAAAATCCATGCCCTCATGCGCAGACGACTGCGCAACGGTGCGGATCGCACGCCGCAGGTGCATGCGTATTTTCCAGCGAGGGATCGCAAATCGCTCGGTGATTGCATCGACTCCCATGCCATGATGCACCCGAAGAGCGAGTATCGCCGCAGTCAGCGGAGGCATGGCATCAACCGCCGACTTCAGCACTGGGTCCAAAGGCCGTTCTAATCCGGTTTCTTCCTTCACCCTCCGACACATTGGGTCGCTCCTAACGAATGGAAGGTCTTCGGGATCGTGGGCGCAGACTCGGTCACAGGGATCCGTCAGCACCGATCGCGGCCCATTTTGATCATGCCGATTGTGACTTGCGGCGGTTGCAAGATAGACCCTGATCGCCCGCGCTACCGCAGCGTCGCTACCAGAGCCGCGACGCCAGGGACGGACCGACATCAGACCACGCAATGCCTGAAAACCCAGCCACCATCTCATGGGAATCTCCGAGTTGAAGGAACGAGTGCAACCCAATGGCCGCATCACTCCCCCTCCCCCTTTCCTTCCCATGGCTGGGCGGTATCCAGATTCCTAGATCATGTCGGCCATCGGCCTCGCGTATCCCACACCATGGCGGAAGAATTTGGCAGGCCCGTTCTGCGCCCATTCTCCGTTGCTTTTGTGTTTCAGTTTCATGACACTGCAGCCATGCGACACCGACCGCGCATGGATGTCCGGGGCGAATTCGAGACGGTCAGGATGTGGAGGTAGTGACGAACATGCCGCTCGACCCTGACGCGATCGACTGGGAGCCTCATCGAGAGCAACTCGAACGCTTTAACAACCTTGAGCGCGAAGTGCTTAAAAGGTCCGGGCATGGATTTAGCGCGAAGCAAATCGCCAAGCAGGTCGGCACTAGCCAAAACATGGTCACCAAGGCGATCTTCACAGGACGCACGCGCCTGGGCGGCCAATATTCAAAAGCTGAAGCGGGACGCATTGTGATTGCCTGGGAAGCTGCCATGGAGGCGGCCAAGAAAGCGGCCGAAGAAGGGGTACATTCTTTATACCCCCAAAAATTATACCTTCCGCAGCGCGATGATTTCGGACCAGATGAACCCGCTGATGTCCAAGCGGATGCACAGATTCCACATGCAGAGCCACCGGCGTTGGAACAGGATGCTTTGTCCAGCTTCCTCCGCCGTCTGGCCCGTCGGAACATTTTGATGCTCCGCACAAGCGGGAGGCAAGATAATGACCTGAAGCTATTATTGACCCTGGCCGTCATTGCGGCCGTTGCCGTCCTCGCTCTTGTCATGGCAGGGTCGGCCGCTTCGCTGCTTACAGCGCTCAATAGCGCATATACTTAAGGCAGCCTTTTCCACATCGTCAAATGCAACGACCCGCTCCGTCCGGACGCGGGAAGGAGAAATCATGCGCTCACAACGTCAAACCATCGCCAAATCCGTGGCCGGAAAACTCTTTGCCGCCGAAGAGGCCATCGACATCGCGGCAGCCAGGATTGCAGAGCTCAACGCCGCCCTGCCGATTGCCAGGCTGGATGCCCGCTTTGCAGCAGCCATCGGCCAGAATGCGCTCGTCAGTTCGGCATCGGCTGTCATGCTGATCGCCCAGACGCGGCAGGAGATCATCACGACCCACGCCAATCTCAAACAGACCAACGACGATGTCGGGCTAGCAGAGGTGGGCTATGGCGACCTGTTCAAGGCCGAGCACAAGCAGCAGCCCCCAGAGGGTCGCCATCTGCGGGCGGCATGATCCCAGCGGGCGGCAGCGGTTGACGGGTGGAAGCAGTTATGTGCTTTTCATACTGTTATGACACGACAATCTGGATTTCTACTGCTGCTGATCCTGAGCTGCCTCTATGCAATGATGAGGGGCGGCCGACCCGAAAGGATCGGGGCGGCCACCCTCTTCGGCGGCGCCTGCCTATCCGTGATCGTCGTTGATCCGTTTGGCGGGCGGTTTCGTCACATTGAGCCGGGTCTGCTTTTGACAGACTTTGCAATGCTGGGCATTTTTCTATGGCTTTCAGTCCGAAGCACGAGATTCTGGCCGCTCGGAATCGCGGGATTGCTGCTGGCGGAAGTGATTGTTCATGCCGTGCGGGGAGCGATGCCGAACATCGTTCCCAAGGCCTATATCGATGCGGTCGGCTTCTGGAGCTGGTTCGCGCAATTATTTTTGGTGGTGGGGACATGGCGGCACGGAAAACGCATGAGACAGCGGAATGTCGACAAACCCTGGAAGAGCTGATCAGGCTTACCTGCCCGGGTCGCGCGAATGAACTGTCCAATCGGCTGGTGGATCGCTTCGGTTCGCTGGGCGACGCAGTAGCAGCGCGCACGGCAGACAGAACCGCAATCCTGGATGGCGTGCCCGAGGTGGAACGGACCATTCAATGCCTGCGAAAGGCCATGAACCAAATCCTGCACGGTCGAATCCAACAAAGGCGCGTCATGTCGAATGAGAGGGCGCTGCTCGATTATCTCCGCATGGCCATGGCGTTCGAACCGATCGAACAGTTTCGGGTCATATTTCTGAACGCAGCCAATGAGTTGCTGGCGGATGAGATACTGGGAATTGGAACCGTGTCCCGAGTCCATCTCTATCCGCGAGAGGTGATGAAGCGCTGCCTCGAAATTGGCGCCACGGCCATCATCCTGGTGCACAATCACCCAGCCGGAACCGCTGAGCCGTCACGGGCCGACCGGAATTTAACGCAACAGATGATGGCCGCGGCGCAACCGCTCGCCGTCACGGTTCATGACCATCTGGTGATCTGCCGAGATGGATATGTGAGCTTTCGTAAAGCTGGTCTGATGTAGGTTCCGGCGCCCTGGCTGGGTATCGCCCCAGCCCCACGCGGCACCATCAGCACGCACCAACAATTCGTCATGAAATGGGAATTCAGCTTCCACGGGAAGGGAGTGCGCAAATGACGCAGATGATGCCAATAAACCGCAGAACGGCGATGTGCCGCAGGCTTATCGATATGCGGAATGCCGTTGGCGACGCGCTCGGCTATGAATTTTGTCCCAGCCCGATCTGGGACATGCTCCTCGATCTGTATCTCGCGCGGCACGAAAATCGAGGCGTCTATCTTTGGTCCCTGTATATGGTCGCGCATGTTTCGCCGTCGACGGCGCAGCGCAGGGTTGTGGAAATGGAGCGGCAGGGCCTGCTCATGCGGGAGTTGTCTGACCGCGATCGCCGCTGCATCGGCGTCGAGATGACGGAAGGTGGCGTTGATAAGATGAACAGCCTGCTCGACCGGCTGATCGGCATCTGTCACACCTCGCCCTTATGACATGGCGGAGCGGCCCGGTCCGGTCAGCCCGTCCGACCAAAAGCGCCATGAACGCGGTGAAGGATTTTTGTTGGCCGCAATAGTGAGTTGCGGCATGCACGTTTTCGCCATGGCTCAGTCGTCGAGCGTGCGGGCGAAACGAACCACGCGGTCGATTTCCTCGGGCTTGCCTCTGATCAGGTCGATCCGGCGCCTGCCGTCGAATGCCGGTTCTCCCCCAACCAGAAACTGGAGGATCGCCCATCCACTTGATCGGGGCGCTGCAGCAAGAAGCTGTGGGATGGCGGGCCGAACGCTGTTGCCGTCGAATTGAAAGCTCGAGAACAGCTTCACACCCCCGTCGTCCAGCATGAGCAGGCGGCGCTCGCGCGCAGCCTTGTAAACCGCCTGGACGGTCTTGTGGCCGAGCAGCTTGCGGACCGACTCCGCGCTGAGGGCCTGTCCAGCCGCCTCCATCATCTGCCGCTTGAAAGTGATTGTCCGGCCGAGTTCCTCGACAATGTCCGGGTTATCGACCTGGGTGGCGGGAATGCCTCGCGCCAGGTTGAGGATGAATTCGGGCAGATCGACGCTTTCGATGGCGATCTTCTTGGCGGCGACCGGCATAACCTTCAGCAAACGTTCGGCGCTCGCCATGATGCGCGCGCGAAGCGCTTCATTCAGGTCGATAGAATTGCCGGTTGTCGGCCATACCATAGGATCACCTCGTTTAATGGAGATGATATTGCATGGAAAGGGGACGAATTCAACGAACGGCCAGAGACAGTCAACTCGGGATTACATCAGGATCGGCTCTTGCCCCTCCCGGTTTCCCGAAGCATAGCGGTGGCGATGAACGAAGAGCTGGCAAAAATTGTGCTGACAGTGCTGCAGCGGGCGCCCGAATGGATTCGGCACGATCTTGGCGCAAAGGACAACAGCCTGCGCGCGCGAGCCGAAGAGGTTTTGGCAGCGATGGTGGAAGCCGCGGTCCGGGAGCACGACTTAGCCTCGTAATCCACCGAGTTGCTCACCATGGAGTAGCAATTCTCCAACCGCTTCACATGGTCGGGTATCATCGACGCTCGTTGCGGCCGCCCCGGGATGACAGGCACATGGGAGCGGGTGTGTAATCGCAGTTTGATATATCCATATTTTGCTAAGTTAAACTTTCTAAAATGAATGATTTTCAAACTAGACTTCGGTTTAAAAATATTCCAAAATACCAAGTATGGCTTATTCTTCCGAAAGAAAGCTAAACCGTCTACAGCAGCTTCCCGAAAGCGTGCTGGTTGATGCCGCGTGGCTTGAACGCCATGGCTATTCGTCATCGCTGCGTAGCCAATACGTCAAACGGGGCTGGCTGCATCAACCCGCGCCGCGCGTTTATCGCCGAGCTTCCGGCCAGCCCACCTGGCAACAGGTCGTCACATCCCTCCAATCGTTCATGGATTACCCTCTGACTGTGGGCGGCCGCACCGCGCTCGAGGAGCAGGGCTATGCCCACTATCTGGGTGAACGGCGCGAAGTGCATCTCTATGGTCCGCGAAAGGCTCCGGGCTGGCTTGAGGCACTGCCGCTCGACATCCTGTTTCGCTGGCATAACAGCCGCCGCCTTTTCCCGGATAGTCCCGAACTGGCGCCGGCTTCGGCGCCCCCTGAAAACACGGATTCGCTGCTGCCCGGCGGCTTCATGGCAACCGCTGGCACAATGCAATGGCCGCTGCGCCTGTCCTCGCGGGAGCGCGCCATACTCGAATTGCTCGACGAGTTACCCACCCACGAAAGCTTCCATCAGGTCGATATGCTGATGGAGGGGCTCACCAACCTTAGCCCTCGCCACCTGCAGCCGCTTCTCGAAAGCTGCCGGAGCGTCAAGGTAAAGCGCCTGTTCTTTTTCTTTGCCGACCGTCACCGCCATGCATGGCTGGATGGCCTCGACAAGAAGGCCGTCGATTTGGGTTCCGGCAAACGCTTGCTGGTCAAGGGCGGCAAGCTTGATCCGACCTATCTCATCACCGTTCCGGGAGACCTTGATGGCCTATCTTGACCAATATCGCGATCAGGTCGCCCTGCTCGTGCGCGCGATCCCGTTCGTTGCGACTGAAAATGATTTTGCGCTCAAGGGCGGCACGGCGATCAACCTGTTCGTAAAAGACTTGCCTCGCCTCTCAGTGGATATCGACCTTGCATATCTGCCGATAGCCGACCGGGCCACGTCGCTCGCGGAGATCGACACGGCCATGGCACGTATCGCCGATCGCATCGAAAAGGGCATCCGGGGCGCTCACGTGACACCGAGCCGACTGCGCGCAGAAAATGTGATCACCAAACTGGTCGTCCGGCTGGACAACGCACAGATCAAGATCGAGGTGACACCCGTCCTGCGCGGTACGGTCTATGACCCCACCGAAACCTCCGTCACCTCTCCCGTCGAGGATGCCTTCGGCTTTGCGCGCATGCAAGTCGTCTCCCTCGCCGATCTCTATGCAGGAAAACTCGTCGCGGCGCTGGACCGCCAACACCCCCGCGACCTGTTCGATGTCCGCGAACTACTCGCGGGCAGCGGCGTCGACGATGCGCTACGCCGCGCATTCATCGTCTACACCATCAGCCATGATCGCCCCCTGTCGGAGATCCTCGCCCCTACACGGAAACCGCTCGAAGAGGAATTCGCGCGCGGCTTCGATGGTATGACGCGCGAACCGATAGCCCTCGACGCCCTCATCGAGGCGCGCGAGGCGATGATCGGCACGATGATCGCGGCCATGCCAGATGCGCACCGGCATTTCCTGATCGGCTTCAAACAGGGGGAACCGGATTGGTCGTTACTGGACGTGCCCAACGCATCGACTCTGCCCGCAGTGAAGTGGAAAATGCACAATCTCGGCAAACTCTCCCCCGAACGGCGCCACGCCCTCGTAGAGAGGCTACGAAGCGTGCTGTTTCCCGAGTGAATGCCGTCCACGGCATGTCGAAGAACGGAGGAATTGGCGCCGGACGCAGTTCCATACAGCGCGCCCTTCAATCTTGTTTGAGCTCGTTTCGTTCGCCACGATGTGCCAACATTTCCCGAAGATAAAATGTTCTCGGTCTTTGATTGGCGAGTCGTGCACATGACACCGGAAAATCGTCAGACAGTGCCTATTCTGCTGAGCGATCTCATCGACGCGCTCGAATTTGTCAGCACTTCCCAATATGACGAACATCACGCCTATATTTGCAGGCAATCGGGCCGCATCCTTTTTCTGGCCGACAGCGTCGACATGGACGATGCGGCGGAGTTGCCTGACGATCCGGAGGCCGCAGGCTATATCCTGGTGCCCCATCGACGCGACCTCGACCTTGGGAAAAAGCTGGCGCTCGCATTCGCCGCCGAGGAACTGCCAGAAGCACAGATGGACGTACGGGACATTTTCAGCCGGAAAGGCGCCTACAGGCGTTTCAAAAATCTGCTCGAGGCGAAGGCCGTGCTTGAAAGATGGTATGCCTATGAAGAACGCGCGGTCGAAGCGGCCATGTGCCGATGGTGCGACGATGTTGGCTTGACCTGGACCCGCGATACCCATCCAGATGAGACAGGCAGGAGTTGAGCGGAGAATGATGCCGCGCATATCATGCGACGAATGCCATAGCGGCGTTCCAGACTTCGAAATAACGCATTTCGGGAGCCTCGAGGCCGGTTACCGGGATCTTTGCAGCCGCTGCACGAGGAGGTCGCCCGCCGGAACGGGCTGACCTTCACCCATATCGCCTTCCTGCCAATGGAATTGCTCGATGCGAACGGGGCCGGGCATCGGTTCCATTTTGTGCTGCGGCTCCTTGGCATGATGCTGTCGCTTGAGGCTGTCGAAGTCAAAGGCGGAAGACGGGAAGGCTACGAATTCCAGGTGCATGGCGCCGCAGACGCCGATCCGCTTGATCTCATGACGCGCCTGCTCGAACGGATGCGGCATGATCTTGCCACGACCTACCTGGTCGAAGGCGATCTGGGTTTGTCCATTTCGGGAACGACCGTCCGAGGCCAACTCACTTGCGACCCAGAATCCGCCGATTATATGCCGGTGCTGATCATCGATGGGCGGGAGGTGAGTTGGGAGCAATTTGGTCGCATGCTCATGACCTTTGAGGGATGGCGAATCCATCTCGAAATCCAGGACCCCAGCGAGGAAGTCTGAGAGTATCGGTCTTCAATGATCCAATTCCATGAACCGCAAATATCGTGCATGGTTGGGAACGATCAGGCAGCCGCTTTCAAATCGGAAAGCGGGATCATGAGCGTCATCTCGTTGGTGGGTGATTGCAGGAAACCGCACGCCAAGTAAAATTGCTTCGCGTCATCACTGATTGCATGGACGATCATGCCACGGACGCCGACAAGGTCAGCGGCGGCAATCACCCGGCGGCCGGCGTCGCGGATGAGAGCCCTTCCAAAACCTTTGCCGTGTATGGACTGGTCGATCGCCAAACGAGCCAGAGTTATAACCGGAATGGGATCTGGCATATTTCGGCGGAAGCGGCCTACGGCCTCCGCACAGGCGATCGAACTGGAGGCCAGCGAATAATAGGCGATGACGCGCGCGTCATCGCACAGGACGAAAGTTCTGCTGGCTCCGCTTTCATGATTGGCACGCGCGCGGCGCCTTAGCCAATCGTCAAGCGAAGCCGTGCCGGAGGTGAATTCGTCAAGCAGATGACCGTCATCGAGCGGCACCGGAGCGATGAGCGTCACTGGGACTCCCAGGGCGCGGGCGTCTGCATGGTTTTGCGAAGCTGCTCATTCGCTTGCGCGGGGCGGTCGAGCATGGCCAAAAACTCGCCATAGGCTTCGGACGATACAGAAATGACACGTTGGTCGAGGATGGCATCCTCGGCAGCCTTCCTGGACGCAGCAATCATGAAGTCGGAGCGCGTGCGGCCAAGCATGTTTGCCGCCCGATCGATCAGGGACTGCGTGTCCTTTCGAACACGCAGATTGACGGCCTGAAGTGGCGTTTCCGAGGAGGCGGTGGTACGTGGCATGCCCTTGATCCTTTAAACCTCTCCCTACCATGAAAGATACACGGTGTGTATCTATTATTTTGGAATGCGGGATCGCAGACGAATTTCCGGATCGGGAATGGTAAATTTCGGCATTTAACGGCGATGAACGGCGCGTTGCCGAGCGGCCGGACTGATCCCGTTTGGAATGACATCACTCATACTCACGGTACTGGCGAAAAACAGGCTTAGCGGCGCTGCGCTAGCCACCGTGAGCAGAAATGGTGTATTATACACCACCCGACAAATTCGAGCTTGCTTCAAGGCGTTAATCGCGCAAACTAGGCCCGCTTCCGGGAAAAGAACGGAAGTGGGGCGTGGAAACCCTTCTGGATTGCTCGGTCACAGATTTCTGGGGCCGGGTGGCATGCGCGCATGTCCAACCGGCAACGGTAAAGGCGCATGCGCCTGTTCCAGACAGGTTTCCAACATCCGGCTTAGGCCGTCGCCCCGAGTGGACATAGGTGCGACGAATGAGCCAGGGCCAATCACGACCGGCGCGGGACCGGTCTAATCCGGGAATATTTCCCTTTCACGACGACCGCTGCGGGAAGCCATTCCTGCGATGCGGTGCGCATATGATGAGAATGCCGTCATGAGCGTCTCTCCCCAACGACGCGCGTCCCTCGACGATGACGACGCAAATAGCGCAGCCCCTCCCACCCATGATTTTGCAGACGTGTACCGGCGGGAAAAGCCCCGTCTCCTTCGCTATTTCCTGCAAAAGCTGGGAAATCGCTCGGATGCTGACGATATGGCGCAGGAAGTAATGACTAGGTTCCTGGGCGCCACGCCTCCGGTCGCGGTGGTAACCCCGCGGGCCTATATCACCCGCATCGCCACGAACATGCTGCGGGATCGCGCCGAACGGGGATCGACGCGCCTGTCGCAGCTGTCGGTATCCCTCGACGAAGGATTGCACAAATCCAACGACATCGACCCGCATCGTGAAGTCGAGGCGCGGCAGGAGATCCAGCGCTGGCGAGCGATCTTGCGGCAACTGCCGCCGCGCACCCTGGAAATTTTCCTTCTCAATCGTGTCGAAGGCTATAGCTATCGGGAGATAGCGACTGATCTGAGGCTCCCCTTGTGGAGGGTGCAAAAGCATATGTTGAAGGCCATCCGGCATATCGCCGCCAATATGGGAGGCGATCATGAATAAACTCTCATGGTGGGATCGCCGTGCCGCTTCGCGATGGCTTATGAAAATGCAATGCGACCCTGACAGGCATCGCGCGGGTCTCCGCCGGTGGATGGCAGCCAAGGATGGCCGTCAACATTTCTATGAAAAATTGTCGGCCAGCGTCGGCGTCGCAGCCGGCGCCGCGGCCGTTGCGCCCATGCATGTCGAGAAGGGCGTCGCGCAAATGCCAGGATGGCGGCCTGCGCTTGCCGCGGCAACCGTCATGACCCTGATCACCGCCGCCCTGGTCATGATGTTCTTCTACGCCCCATTCGCGCGCACGGATGCTCTGGGCGGCGGCAAGCTCGCAACGAGGATCGGCGAAGTACGCGAAGTCCGGCTGGAGGATGGATCGACGCTCATCCTCGACACCGGAACGAGCATCAATGTCGATCTCTCGGCGGAGCAACGTGTTGTAAGCCTGGAACGCGGGCGGGCAAGGTTCAGGATCGCGCATGATGCCGCGCGACCGTTCATCGTGCGCTTCGGCCAGAATGAAATCCTGTCCCCCGGCACGATATTCGATGTGACCTATGGCCATCGTATCGCCATTCATCTCCTTGAAGGAAGCGCCGACGTGAAGGTGCATGGATGGCGTTCCAGTGCTCGCTCCGAGCGACTCTTTCGTCTCCATCCCGGGGAGCAATTAGCCTTCCTTGATGGACAAGCCATGTCGCCTTCTGTCATGTCCGCAAAACCTACCGACGAGCAATGGGTCAGCGGCGTGAAAGATCTAGATGATGTTCCGATCAGCGAGGTAATCGCCGAAGCCAACAGTTACAGCACGACGCAGATCGTGCTCGCTGATCCAGGGCTTGGCAGCCGGGAGATATTCGGCTCGGTTCACATCCGCGACATTGACGCCGTGGCGGAGGCAATTGCCGCATTCCTGGAGGCGAGGATCGATCGTTCCCATCCAGGAAAATTGATCATCACCAAATAAATTTTAGCCAAGCCAGCTTCAACTTTTCCTTCCCCCGTCTTTTCCCGTTTGCCCTGTCCAAGAAGGGCGCAGCGAAAATGATGGGGGAAGCATCATGGGTTTCGGCAAGACGGGATTTCTGATTGGCGCAGCGACCGCCCTGGTCGCGATAAGTCCGCATGTCCTGGCTCAGGACAGCGAAAAGCGATCCTATGATCTTCCGGCGCAGGATCTGAAATATGCGCTTCGTGCCGTTGCCCGCAAGGACGGCTATCAACTGATAGCGGATTCAAGAGCACTTCGGGGCAAGCAGGCAAAAGCCCTCAAGGGCGCCTATACAGTCAGCGAGGCTGTCAGCCTCCTTGTCGAGGGCAGCGACCTCATAGCGGAAGTCCGCAACGGTTCGATCTTCGTTCGGGGGCGAGGCGAACCATCGCGGGAGGCGATAAACGGCACGGCGGAAAATAATATCATCGTCACCGGGTCGCGCATTCGCGGTGGCGCAAGCGCGTCGCCCGTGATGACCAGGACACAGGATGATATTCGCACAGCCGGACTTTCCAATCTCGGCGATTTCGCCCGCAGCCTGCCTCAAAGCTTTGCCGGCGGGCAAAATCCCGGGGTCACGGTCGGCGTGGGAGGTATCAGTAACGAGAATGTAAGCTCCGCTTCCAGCCTCAATCTTCGCGGACTTGGTCCCGATGCCACGCTGACACTACTGAATGGCCGACGCATCGCCTATAATGGCGTGGCGCAGGCCATCGATATTTCCTCCATTCCCCTGGGCGCGGTCGATCGCGTGGAAATCATCACCGATGGTGCTTCTGCCGTTTACGGTTCGGACGCGGTCGCTGGCGTCGCCAATATCATCCTCAAGCGCAGCTATGATGGAATGGAGGCATCCGCCCGATTGGGCGCGGCAACCGATGGCGGCGACGAGCAGCAGCAATATAGCGTGGTGGCGGGAAAGACCGGACGCAATCTCGGCTTCATGTTCACCTATAGCTATGACCGCAGCACGGCCATAAAGGCCGGCGACCGTTCATTCACCAACAACGCCTTTCCCAACACGACCATTCTCCCGGCCATGAGACAGCATAGCATAGTGGCGACCGGATATTGGGAACCCACCGACCACCTCACCATCAGCACCGACGCGCTTTTCAGCAATCGTCATTCCATCACCATTCAGCCGCTTATCAGCAACGATTATCGGGATCGAGGATATCGCCGGACACCGCGGAACCAATCCTGGTCAATATCCCCAAAAATAGAATGGAAGCTGCCCGCCGACTGGCTCGCCACATTCATGGGTACCGCAGCACAGGACAAGCTTGAAATCAACTCGCGCCTCTACACAGCAGGTCTGCTGAATTTCGCCTCGGTCGGCAGCTATACCAACAAGTCCCGCATATTGGAGATGAACCTGGAGGGCGCACTCGTCGATCTGCCGGCTGGCGACTTGCGACTCGCCCTCGGTGGCGGCTACCGATCGAACAGGCTGATCGCCGATCTCCAGACGGAAAGAGCGACCGGGACAACGCCTACGGTACAATTTTCAAAAAATCGCAGCAGCTATTACCTCTTTGGCGAAGCCGCCATTCCGATCGTGGCGCCAGAGCAGGACATTGATTTCATTCATGCGCTGTCTCTCAGCGCCGCAGCGCGCTATGAAAGCTATTCGGGCGGAATGGGGCATGTCACGACGCCCAAATTGGGACTCGTCTACGCCCCGTCGAAAGATATCAATCTCAAATTTTCATGGGGCCGCTCGTTCAAGACACCGACGCTCTACCAACAGTTTCTCGATTATACGGCGCAGTTGGTGCCGATCAGTGATTTTGGCGGCAGTGCCTACCCCGCTTCAGCTACGGCGCTCTACATCTCTGGTGGCAATGCTGATCTCAGGCCCGAGCGGGCCACCACAATGGCCGCGACGTTTGAGATACATCCGGCCGCGCTGCCTGGGCTTAAGATGAGCACAAGCCTCTTCCACATCCGTTACAAGAACAGGATCGCCACGCCGATCGCCTCGACGACCGGTCTATTGTCCAACCCCGCCTATCAGTCCCTGGTCAACCTTAGTCCCACCGAGGCACTCATCGAAGCTTTCATATCGGGATCTCCCACAGGTCTTACGAACCTCACCGACGCGCCTTTCAATATCGACAATGTGGCGGCTATCGTCGACAGCCGATACGTCAATATCGCCCAGCAGACAGCGAAAGGGATCGATCTCGACATAAGCTATTCTGTCAGATTGGCCGCTGGGGATATGATCCATCTGACGGGAAATCTGACCTATCTCGAGAGCCGCCGGAAAGTCACTCCCGTATCCGCCGCGGTCGATACGGCCGGCACCTTGTTTTTCCCGCCGCATTGGCGCGCGCGAGGGGGCGCGGACTGGTCTCATGGCGGTTTCAGCCTGGGGATATTCGGCAATTATATCGGCGGAATCAAGGATCTGTCCGCCGTCAGCGCCAATGGCACAGATTGAGGTTGTGATTTAAGGAGGATTTGGGCTTCGTCGTAGTGACGAAGGAACGAAGATGAAGCCCAAATCCTCCTTGAAAAAATCGGCGCCGA